>CAYVQU010000110.1:0-11284 GCA_964453155.1 uncultured Anaerolineales bacterium
AAACTTTTGCTGTTTTGAGGAGGGTCTAGCACCCTTTTTGCAGTAGAGTCTACCATAAAAATGGGATGAATTTTTTGCTGCGCTGCTGGTAGGCGGCGAACTCGGGGTAGCGGTTCAGCGATTGATCTTTGCGGCGCATGTTGGGGAGCCAAATAATAACCAAATACGCGCCGATAACGGCAAGGGGAAGCCAGTGCATTGCCAACAGACCAAAACCTAAATAAATCAATAGCTCACCGAAATAGTTCATATTGCGGACGCGGTGCATCAGGCCGTCTTGGATCAGTTTACCCGGGGCCAGTTTGAGAGTGGTGTATTTTTGCATATCGGCCCCGTAATGAAAGAACACGCCGAAGATGTTCATGCTGATGCACAGGGCCAGATACCAGGGCGGCGCTTGCACACCGCGCGAGGTGATTAACCAGGGGGCGATCCAATAGAGGCTCAGCCCGGCCAAAATGTAGAGGGCGTACCCCCAACCGGTTTTCTGCTCCCAGGTTTTATCGGGGAAAATGCGGCTCTTGAGAACCCACAGAATGCCATAGGTGCCGTGCAGGGCCAGATACACCCAGGCGGTGGTATTTTCCCATTGATCATAGACCGCAATCATGATGAGTACCGCCATGAAGGTGATGGATTTATGAAAATCGATAAAGTGTTTTTGCTTCATGTTTTATCTCCATGGCGGACTTTAGCATAGGAATAGGCCGTCGCGCCAAGACTGAGAAAATAGGTAAGCAGAGTGATGAACCCATAGATCTGATCCACCCCAAAAGCATAACCGATCAGCCCCCACTGGGCCAGATAGAATATTAGGAGATAGGGTCCTAACCAGCGGGTCTGGCGGAAATTCGATTTGAGACGATAATCCAGGATATATTCCAAAATGAGAAATCCAATCAGCAGTGCGGGGAGAACGATCGTCCACCACTCCAGGATATTGATCAGATTGACAATTACCCCAAATCCAAGCGGGATCACGAGGGTCGTATTGATCAAACCCAAGTTGTATTCCAATTTCGACCAACCCTTAGGCCGGGATAGCATGATACCCACAATGAGTAGATTAAATATATTGGCACAAATAACAATCAAGAGATGGACAAAAATAGGGTTCATATTGGCAGCTATTGTTGGGATAAATCTTTCCCTTTGAGAATCTGAATTACGATCACGATCAACATCAAATCCATGAGTACTGCCCCGCAGCCAAATGCTAACCGTCCTCCCAAATCGCCCCCGCTGGTCGTCACACTGAAAAATGGGATTGAAGTTGTAGTTGAAAATTCCCGTTCTCCAGGCGCGAAGGCGACCCAATGGAAGGGAATTGCAAACAGCACCATGAACATGAAAATCATCCCATTATAGACCCACTTGATAAGCGGATGGGAACCCAAGGTGGCCTTCAACCCCTGAATCATGACCATCATGCCCGCCAGGGCAAACACGACTCCCACTGCGGCAACCACCCAGCGCGGGGCATTGAAAGTATCATCGGAAACCGGGAGAATATCCACCGAGAACAGGAAAATCAAGGCCCCAACACACACAAAGATACTGCCAAACGCGACCATAAACAGGAAGGACTTAATTTGTTGAGACATGGCTGCACCTCGGTATATAATAACCCATACACGGAGTTTTTGTGACACTTATGAACACATCTCATACCCAAATTGTTCTCCTGGGAACCGGTAATCCAAATCCAGACCCCCACCATTCCGGGCCATCCCTGGCAATCGTCGTTGCTGACACGCCCTACCTCATCGACTTCGGACCCGGTGTTGTCCGTCAGGCGGCTGCGTTGACACCACGCTATGGGGGCAGCCTCGCCGCGCTGGAAGCCAAGAATCTCAAACGCGCTTTTCTGACCCACTTGCACTCGGATCATACGATTGGTTATCCCGATCTAATCCTAACCCCCTGGGTTCTCGGAAGGGATGAACCCCTAGAAGTGTATGGGCCGCTTGGAACCCGAAAATTGACCGATCATCTCCTAAAAGCATACCAAGAGGATATTGAATATCGCCTAAACGGGCTGGAGCCAGCCAATGATCGCGGCTGGCAAGTGAATGTGAGCGAATTTGAAGCTGGGGTGATCTACACCGACCAGAATATCATGGTTGAGGCTTTTCACGTTCGGCATGGCACCTGGCCTAACGCGTTTGGATTTCGTTTTACTACCCCGGATAGGGTCATTATCATTTCAGGGGACACCGCGCCGTGTGAGAACCTCCGCAAGTTCAGCCGTGGGGCTGATATTCTCATCCACGAGGTCTATTATCACCAGGCATTTGCGCGCATGGATCCATTTTGGCAGGCCTACCACGCTAGTCATCACACATCAACTCTCGAGTTGGGGAAATTGGCTCAAGAAGTACAACCGGGATTGCTCGTTACCTATCATACTTTGTATTGGGGCGGAACAGATGCAGAAATTTTGGCGGAGATTGGAGCCGAATATTCTGGCAAGGTCATTGTCGGTGAGGATCTACAAATTATCTAGCGAAACAACACCCCCTGGGGAAGAATCAGCCAGTAGAGTAGTACCGCCTGAATGAAGGCCGTCAACCACGGCCGTTGCCCGATTTTTTGGATCAGATTCCCGGAGACCAGAACGAGCCATAGAATCAATAGTCCCTGAACACCTCCCGTCAAACCGGAGAGTGAGCCGATCGCGGCCAAAAATCCGGTCCATAAGAAGAATGGGATCAAGCCGATGAGCGCAACCGCTAATTTCGGCCAGAATTTTCCCGGGGCAGCTCGTTCAACCAGTTTCATTTCATGCAAACCGATCCAAAATCCCAAGGCGGTCACCGGGGTAAATATCAGCAGCCACCAGAAGCGTTCGTTGAGAGGGTACACAAAGAACCACCCGGTACGCCCATAAGCGGCTGTCAGGATCAACAATCCAATTCCAACACTCAGCACAGGCCAGATAGGGGGAATCATTGCGCGGTTATCACCTTTCTCAAACGGCAGACGACCGGAAACGCCTGGCATTTTATCCCACCGATACAGGATCCATAGCAAAATCCCGTAGCCGCCTAAAAATCCAACATAGATCAAATTGAATGCGGGCAAATTGAGGGGCAGGAAGAAGATGATACTGCCAACCACGCCCATCAAGGGGAGGGCGGCAACCCACAGAGCCAATTTTCCCCACAAGAATCGACGAAGATTGGAAATTGTTACCGGCCCATCATGAGTTTCGGACTCGATTTTTTGCTGATTCGCCCACCCTCCCCCGGCACTCACGCCCATCAGCATCCCCGCGAATCCAGTAATCCACAGAATCACGCGCCATTGGGCCGCGGAAGTTAGAGCCGAAAATTCATCAAGCTCCCAAACCAGACCAGCCCACATCTTGGAGAGCGACAGGGCGCGCGGCGAGAAGGGTTCATAGTTATGCAGCAGCTGCGGGAGAATGACCAACTCGCGGCTGTTTGCCTCCCACAAAGTACTACCAACTATTCTGGTCCACAGATTCTGACCGCCTAATTTGTGGGTCAAGGCTTCGGCCGCGGCGGGGGTTAAGATATCGTCCCAGGTTCCGCTGATCAGGAGGATTTTCGTGTCGGGATTATTGCGGTCGAGAGCCTGGACCCATTCCAAATCCGCGTCGCTGACCCCGGTAAATACTTCAGCCTGGACATTGGTCATCAAATTGACTTGGGTTCCCAACAAGATCAAACCCGCCGGGGGATCGGGGCCCATTGTGGCGGCCTGGAGAGCCACCCGCGCCCCTAAACTATGTCCAAACAGAATAATCTGATCGGCTTCAAGATTGGCAACCCGCATAAAATGTTCTTTAGCAGCCAAAACTTGCCGGGCTAACCGGTCGGTTTGAGCGTTATCCAAATCCAAACCGCCAGGAGAGCGCCCGTGCCCAGAAAAATCGAAGGTGAAGACATTGACGCCCATCCGGGCGAACTCGTTGGCCGCGCTCTGCATGGTGACCTGATCGCTGCCGAACCCTTCCAACAGGATCACCCCCGCGGGTTCGGCACCCAGATACAATTTCCCGACCAGTTTTTCGCCTGTGGGGGTTGTAACAACCATCCGGTCGGGATTCTTGAGGGCGGCATCCCCCAATTTAATCCCCACAATTGATCCAATTGTCAGTCCAAATCCTAAAATCGTTAATAACAGCCAAATGCGTTTTGTCGGCATCATTGTTCCTGTGGTTGTTAGGTAACCGGGGGATAAATCACACTCTGATGGGGATCATCCGGCAAATAGAGGACATGGACGCGGTTCCCAACCGCCTGGGTTTGTTTGCCATATTTCCAAGAATGAACCTGATCTTCGTATTCAATCCCATGAACGGTGTAGGTGTATACAATCGCCATCGGATTGCGACCGTTGATACTAATGGAATGATCCCGGTACATTTCGACAACTTCGCCCACTGTAGCCAAACCGTGTTCAAAAGGCCGGATTTTACTCAATCCATCTCGAATTCCAAAGAACAACATCCCACCCCCCAGGATGGTAAACACCCCACCAAGACCGCCACCGATGAGAACAAACAGCAACATTCCGGTGGCAATCCCCACGATGGGGAAAATGACCGCAAACGGCAATCCGACCAGCAGGAAAATTCCACCGACCAAATTCAAAACCGCATTCGAGACCAACATTCGCCAGCGATATCCAGAGGGAATTTTGCGCGGCGGAAAGGGTGGGTTGGGACCAGGGTCGTCACCAATGGGCGCCGGGAGCGGTCCGCCGCATTTGCGACATTCTAAATCGGTTGATTTATTGCGTTGATCACACCAAGGACAGTTTAAGAATTCCATAAGTAGCTCCTATTCCAGAGTATTGTATCGTAATTTGAGTGGGTAAGCGTCTAGAAATAACTTCTCGAAATGCTCCGCTTCACTCCCTTCGACTGCGCTCAGGACACGGCTTCGATACGCTAACTTCAACATGTAAAAATTCCAGCATCCTGAGTAGTGCGTAATGCCTCAAAGCATGTATCGAAGGGTGCGGCCGCTACTCAGAATGAAGCTTCGCAGGAATTTGTTCTTGGACAATTACTAGGTATGTGAGTTGACAACATCCCTAACGGGTATAATTGCGACACTGACCGTCTGGAGGTTTCCAGGCGGTATTTTGGAGGCAAGCGAATGAAAATTCTGGTCACTGGCGGTATCGGCAATATCGGTTTGGCAGTCAGCACCCACTTGTTGCAAAAGGGATATGCGGTGCGAATCATCGATCATATAGCTCCAGAAAAAGTGTCTGAAGAGGTCCAATCCGAAATCAGCGGAGCGGAATACGCGTGGGTCGACATTCGGGATTTTTCAAAGGTTCGTGAAAGCTGCCAGGGGATCGACATCATCGTCCATTTGGCCGCCATTCCCCATCCCATTGGTGATCGCGATCCAGAGATTTTCGCTATCAATGCCGGGGGCACGTTCAACGTTTATCAAGCCGCCGCCGAAGAAGGGATAAAACGCGTCATCAGCGCCAGTTCGATCAATTTTTTGGGAAATGGTTTTGGGACCGGGTGGATTGACGTCCAGTATTTTCCCATCGACGAGGCCCATCCTGGATATTCGACCGATGTGTATGCCTATTCCAAGCAGCTACTAGAGCATACCGCGGCTTATTTTTGGCGGCGGTTCGGGATTACCAGTGCTTGTCTGCGTTTCCCTTTTGTTGTCAATCCCCGCCAAATATATACCGAAATTATGGAGCAATTTATAGAAGCCACTAAAGCAGCTTACACAGAAATAATGGCGTTTCCTGAAAAAGAACGGTTTGAACTAGCCAAATCTTTAAAAGCTGATTATTTGGGGTTGCGCGCCAGATATCTCCACAGAGAGATCAACTTCTTTGAGCTGAACGAGATCCTCACCCAGAAAACTGGCGGAATGCTCATGATGGAATGTGATGATTTCTGGGCCTATCTGGGGATTGAAGATGCAGTGCGGTCAATCGAACTGGCATTAAGCGCCGATTACGAGGGGTTCCAGCCATTTTATGTTGCCGCGACCCAAAATTCAGCCGGAGTCCCCACCCGCGATTTGACAGATTTGTTCTACCCTGAAGTTAATACCTGGCGAAAAAATATCCAGGGGAATGAAACCCTCCTGGATATCGAAAAAGCCAACAGCATTTTAGGGTTTGAACCCAGTTCCTGATAATTTTTCATCAAAGGTAAATTGGACGCAGATAAGCGCGGATGAACGCAGATTTTAAGATTAAAAAAATCTGCGTATTCTGCGTTTATCTGCGTCCCAAAACAATACATCAAGTAGCTAAATCCAAAGCATACCGGATGAATTTAAGAGCTTTTTGAACTTCAGTTAGGTCAACAGGATGCGAAATCGTGTGGGTGGGTTTTAGCCGCTGCTCCCAAGCCGTTTGAATTAATTCAGACCACCGGGAGTCAAGATTTTTCTGCCCCCATTCAACGCCCGCGGGTTTCGAATGGATTTCACCCGTCGCCAGGGTTTGCAGCATCCGGCAATAACTGATCACGGCGAACGGCTGCGCCCAGCCATTGGCAATCGAATACTTTTCGGTGAGAATTTCCTCACCCCAGTCGCGCATCGTCGTTCTGACTTCATTTTTTAGCGCGGCTTCATCAATGGGGGCGATGAATTCTGCCGGCGGTGGCCCGGCCAATGTAATACCCCGCTCCCGCACCACCCACCGGACGACCAACTCATTATCATGCCGATGCCGGATTAACTCGGTCGCGCCATTGTCGAGATACCAAATTGGGGTGTGATCGAGGTCTTCATAGCGGAGTAGATCTTTCGGGAAATACGAGCCTTCCAGATGTTTGGCCCAATACGAATCCATTTGATGGATGCGCGGGTGCATTTCTTGAAGTTGAGCGACTTCGGTTTCCGACAGATCTTGATCAATTACTATAAGAAAATCGACATCGCTTTGCTCATCCCAGCCGCCATGGGCAAATGAGCCTTGAAGATAGGCCGCGAGAAAATTATCCTTTAATATATTTTGAATCTGGATCACTAACTCAACAAGAACAGTGTTGAGTTCTTCCTCAGTTGTTGGGCTTTGGTTGATGTACATAGTTTTTGGATTATGTTGTTTTTTTGTATACGGATTACACGGATTTTTTATCCGTGTAATCCGTTAAATCCGCGTACAAAAAAAATCCAACCGCGTCAAAATTCTACTTGAGAACCAAAATCACTTCGTCGATTTCTTCCCCGCGGGCGTTGGCAAAGCCGCGGTCTGTACCACTTGGCTCGAAACCGCATTTCTCGAGGACGCGGATCGAACCCAAGTTGTCGGCTGCGGCGCGCCCATAAAGTGGTCGAGTGTCGTTTTCTTCCAGAAATGCCTGTAGGGCCCGGGTTGCGATCCCCTGCCCCCAAAATTCGCGACCGATCCAATAGCTGACATCCCAATCGCCAAACCAGTTGTGAACCAAGATCGATCCGACCACCTGACCATCCCATAAAATCGTGCGGAGGATGACACCTTCGTGGGCGCGGATTTTAGCCCAGTGTTCGTCAAACGCGGCGCGGTCATCCGGGTTTTCGGCGGTAAAGGCCGCCATCTGACAGGCAACCGGGTCGCGATTGTATTCAAAGAAAATGGGCAGATCTGTATCAATGACCGGCCGCAAAACCATCCGCCCCGCAGGTAAATCTTGCATATACCGGACGATCGGCAGCGGCCGAAATCCGGATTTTTCATAGCAGCGGCGGGCGGGAGCATGACCATCATCGCCACCGGTGCCGACTACGGCCAGTTTCATCCCCGCTGCAATCATTTTCTCGAGGGCGAAATTGTTCAACTTGGTTCCCAATCCCCGGTTTTGATCATCCGGCCGCACAGCCAAGAGGATAATTTCGCCTTCTTTCTTTTCTTCGTTCAACTCGTAATTGATGAAACCGGCGATTTTTCCATCCACGACCGCCACCCAGACATTATACTTTTCCTGATCCCCACAAAACTGCCGCACGACATCGGCTTGCGCGGTCCGCCAATCGGGATATAGGAGGGGGTAGATTTTAGGGCCCATGACTTTCTGAAAGGACTCAAAAACCGGCTCCCAGGCCAACAGCGACAACTCTACAACTGCCTCCATATCCCCATCTTCAAACGGTCTAATATTGACATCCATTTATCATCTCCAAAAATTCCGATTCATATGAATGGCTTTTGTAGGGGCGCAGCATGCTGCGCCCCTACAACGCCCCTACGAAAACGTATGCTTCCAAAATTTGCATTTACGATCGCGTTCGGAGCGGCCGGTCATTTCACGAATGGCGACTTCGACCACACCGCATTTCTCGGCTGCATCCAAAGTGATTTCGCCGGCATTTTCATCAAAATAACGATTGAATTCATTCAAAATTTCGTGTCGCTCGGCAACATCTTCCACAATTCTGGCGGTGCCATAGCAGATCACGCTATCATTGTCAGGGTGACAGGGATCACCATCCCCATGACGGCTGACATCGCCGCGTTGACGGCCAACGGTAAAGCAAACTTGCGGGTTCGACTTAATATAATCCAGTTTTTGGCCAGTGAGGGCGCAGTGAAAATATATTTTTCCATCGATATAGGCATAGTTCAAGGGGACCACATATGGCAGTCCATCTTGGGATAATCCCAGATAGCCGATCGTTGCTTCCTGTAAAAAAGTTTCCATCTCTGAAAGAGATGCTTCAAATTTTTTCGATGTCATGATTAATGATCTCCATGAATTGATCTAACGATTGATTTGTTCCAAGATCGCGGCTGATTTACGAATTCCTTCGGCCGCGCAAATTACCTCACACCGGGCGCAAACATAATCTTCATACAACTGGCTTTTTTTGGAACGGTCGCTCGTACAATTGGCATAATCGAAATCCAAGCTGCCTTCCCAAAACCGATGGGTTTGGTCGGTCAGTTTCTGATGATAAACGCCTCCCGGTGATGGGGAGGAATTTTGTAAGGCTCCTGAGGGGCAAGCCGGTAGACATTTACCGCAAACGGTGTCGCCATTTTTATCGATAAGATTGTAGGAGCAATACCGTTGGCCCGTGATCGCCTCACTCACAACGGTGTAATCATTGATCCGTTTAAGTTCAGCCTGACGGGCAGCATCCAAGAGGTTTATTCCATCCTGTTGATCTGTTACCAGGGGATTTTCATCAAAAATTACGATACTGCGATAGCGACCAAACAGTCGCTGGCGAGTGCCGTCCGTATTGACTTCATCTCGAAATGCGATCCGGTTGACGCCAAATTTAAGTAGCCCTGTCATCACGGCCAGGCTGTTATGCGGCCAGTGATTGTTACACGGCCCATGATACTGACCGGAATAATATTCACTCCGATTGCGCTGAATTACCATTTGGGCATTCCGGTCGGTCATGGCGACCACCGCCCGTTCGGGACCTAATAAGGCCATCCCGACTTTGCCCACAGCTTTATCAATAATCTGGCTGACATCTTCGGTAGCCCGATCGTAGTAATCGAACGGGGCTTCTTCGCCCGCGGCCATTTTTTCAGCATAAAAATGATACATCGTGGGGTTGACCGCCAGCATCCCCGTGATGATCACCCCCCGACGAAAGCGTTTTTTAGCATCATCAAATGGTTCCGGCATTGCCAATGGATTGGGGGACCCGTCCGGGCGGACCGTCTTACTGGTTAGAGCCGCATAGTGTCGCCAAATATCTTCGGGCGTAACAGGATACATCCCCACCAACGAAGGGGACCGCAACCCAGCCCAAATATCGGTATCCAAGTCAAAGTTGATGATCCCCACCCGAACTACCGGTTGATCCGCGTCATCCAGCATGAAACTTTGAAAACGATTATGCCAGTTATAGTCGGGTTCGTTAATGACATCGACTACTTTAGATTGGATTAAATTTTGAATTGTGGAGCGATTGAGCTGTAATGTAGCCATATTGTCTTATTCTCCTTGAGACGGTGGTGAAGTTTCGGATATTGCGTTTGGACCTTCGGCTTCGAGATTGACGACTGAGGGGATCATGAAGCCAATCACCCCCAAAATGAGTAAGGAAATTCCAGCGATATAGTACAGGGTTCGCACGCCCAACCAATCGGCGACCGGCCCCCCAATAGCCAGCGAGAGCGGACTGATCGCCCCGGCCATACTCATAACGACGGTGAAAACCCGGCCCTGCATATCAGGCGCAACCAGGGTTTGTAAAATCGCAAACCCTGCACCATTGGAGATGGCGTTCATCGCAGACCCGAAGAAAAAGCCAACAATTGCCAGCGGCAACAGATTTCCAGGAGCTAAAGCGACTAACAAGATGCCCACCCCCAACCCAATGATACCGATCAGCATCGTGTAAATCCGCTTTTTGAACCCGCCCCAGGCTCCTAAAAGGAAGCCCCCCACCAACATCCCAATTCCCCAACTGGCATTCAGCCACCCAAGTTCAAGCGCACCACCTTGGAAATGTCGCGTAACCAATATTGGGACTAAGGACATGGCCGGATTAACAAAGAAATTGATCAGCATGGCAATGATCAGGAGCCAGAAGATCCCTTTCCAATTCCAAATATAAATAAAACCAGCTTTAATGTCTCCCCAAATTGCAGAGACAGTTTGGGGTAAGGTTGCATCCTCCAATGTTTCAGTGGAAGATTCTGGTTGGGGGATGACAATGATCAACATCGGCAAGATCGAAAAAATAGCTGTGATCACATCGATCATCATGATCCAATGGAGCTCCATCACCTGGAGCAATAGCGCGCCAACCGGGGGCGCCACAATATTGACCGCACCGCCAACCATTTGGTTCAGGCCGCTGATACGCGGGAGATGTTCTTTGGGCACCATCAGCGATATCGAGGCCTGGTTGGCCGGCCAATGAAACGCCCCGCCTAAGGCCCGAATAAACATGACAACATAAACGTGCCAGATTTGAAGGGAATCAGACCAAAATAAGTATGCCAGGTATAAAGAAACCAATGCGATCACCCCATCCGCAACCAGGATTACGATGCGGCGGTTCCAGCGATCAATCAAAGCCCCCACCAGCGGACCGAGGATCACCCCAGGTAACATCGAGATCAAGGTCCCGACGGCCAGGATGGTGGCGGACCCGGTCTTTTCAGTGATCCACCAAACTAGACCAAACTGGGCCACCGCGCTACCAACCCAAGAGAGCGTTTGTCCGCTCCAGATAGAGAAGAAAAGGGGGACCCATTTTTCGTGATTCCAGGAAATCGTTCGTTGTGACATAAATGACCTCAGTGCGAAGTGCGAAGTGCGAAGTGCGAAGTGCGAAGTGCGAAGTGCGAAGTGCGAAGTGCG
>CAYVQU010000110.1:11384-17122 GCA_964453155.1 uncultured Anaerolineales bacterium
AAGAAAGTATATCAGGATTGAGCTTGTCTGAGGTTTTTATTTGGTATGTGTACAAAACTGTCAGGTTGACACCTGAACTTTAAATTTTCCTAGTGGTTTAATCAAATGACGCCCCAATGTCGCCGGGGCGACATTGAAATGCGAAGCTCAATCTCTATAATGGTGGCCATATCCACACAAAATGATAAAGGAGTACACCATGAACCAACCAGATTTAGGAATTACGATTGCAGATTTACGAACTCAAAAGGGTCTGACTCAAGAAAAACTGGCGGAATTCTGTGAAGTCAGTAAACGCACCATCCAGCGCATCGAAAGCGGAGAAGTCGAACCTCGGGCATTTACCCTCAATAATTTGAGCAACATCCTGGAATTCGATTTCTCAGAAGAGAACACGAATAATGAAGCCCTGTGGCTGACCGCTTTACATGCCACTTGTCTGTTACCCAGTGTTTTCGTCGCGTTGTGGATTTGGTCTCGAAAGAAAAAACACAGTTTCAAAATCAACCAGCACGGGCGACAGGTGCTTAATTTCAAGATCACGATCACCTTGATGTTGTTTCTGATGACCCTCTTCTTATTGATCATTTTGGGCACAACAACTGTATTGGAAGAAACCGGTCGGGTTGTCTCTGATTTGTTTTATACCGGTCTGGCATCCTTAGGGACATTGCCCTTCCTATTCATTTTTATGTTCTCCACCTACCAAGGGGTTGTAAATGCTGTACGGGCTCTTTCTGACAAACCCATCCACTACCGACTAAGTATCCCCATCGTAAAGTGAAGCCGTCGACAACCAAGAAAAAAGGCTGATGCTCGTTTGAAGCATCAGCCTTTTTAGTCTAGTGAACATACCGCCGGTTATACCAATGGATTAAATTTTCCAGATATCTGGATTTCACCTGCTCAGACGCCACCGCCTGTTTAATCGGTGGTAAGCGGAGAATCACCCCCAACACCGCCCCCAAAGCGCGATGGCTCATTAAAACCTGGTTATCGAAGAAAAGATTTTGGAGTTTGCCGCGCTCAATAGCCATCACAACGGTCCGATGAGTGCCATCGAGGGGCGTGATCACTCGTTCGGGGCGAGATTTCAAACTCAGGCCAGATTTCGTGCAAACTCGGACACAAACCCCGCACCCCAGACAAAAATCATCGTTCAACCGGGCCTTCTTCATCTTTGGCCGGTGGGGATCATTGGTTGAAACCAGGGTCATGGCTTCAACTGGGCAGGCATTAACGCATTTCCCACACCCGTTGCACTCAGTTTCATCAACAATGGGGAGAAAATTGGTCGTGTGGACCGGATTCATAACCGCGAACCGCCGCGCGGCAATCATGGCTTCACAACAGCAACCACAGCAATTGCAGATGAAATTTACTTTTTCGCGCACATTTTCGCCGAATTGGACTAGATTGTTCTCATAGGCTTCCTGGAGTAAATCCAATCCTTCCGAGACATCGATTTCCCGCGCAAACCCATGGCGAATCAAAGAACCCGCGGTGTTGTTGAAAGTCATGCAGATATCCATTGGCGCTCCACAGGCCAGGTCTTTGTGTTCCATTTTGTGGCGGCAGTAGCAAACGCCAATTCCCCGGTAGGAGGCGGTCTTGATGACCTCTGAGGCTCGTTCGTAATCTAAAACATGCAGGGCATTTTCATTCGAGAGTACCGGTTCGTGGACGAAGGTTCGCCCAAGTTGGGTTTCACCATCTGTGAACAATTCTCGGATAAAATCCTCCTCCACATTCATATATTCATAGAAAAGTTCGCTCAAAACCTTCTGATCGATATCATTCCGCAGCCGCATCAGCGAGAATTCGAAGAAACCGGCCATCGGGGGCGGCAGCACATATTGGGTTTTTCCATTTCGGGGGACATCCACCAAAATCGCCCGGCTGGCCAACTCGTCTAGAACTTTGCGAGCGCTGGTCAGGTCCATTTTCCAAATTTGGCTGGCCTGCTCGGCCGTGAAGGGCTTGATCGGCAGTAAGGCCACCAATTCAGCCTCGCGCGCGCTGAAAAGCATCTCTAAGATTTGAAATAACAACTCCGAAGGTGGTGCTCCTTGTGGGAACCGGTTCAACCGGTCGGATAATTGCACATAACTGGATTTAAGGGTTCGATGAGCCATGATAATTCCTTTCAATACAAAAATGATGAATAACAATATTGAATCAAAGTATAGAAAAGGGGGCCGAGATTTTCAAGTACAGTTGTCATAGTGTAAAAGTAAGAATCATCACCCCCTAATGCTCTAAATTTCGAAATTTATCTCTTAAAAAGGATTAAGAAATGGAACTCAAACAACTCGGATCAGCTCAATACATCGCCCTGGAAACTTTCAAGAAAAATGGAACTAGCGTCAACACACCGGTGTGGGTCGCACCGCAAGGAGATAAACTCTACGTTTGGACTGAAGCAACCAGTTGGAAGGTCAAACGCATTCGGAACAACTCCCAAGTTCGGTTGGCTGAAAGTGATGCCATCGGCAATCCCAAGAGTGAGTGGGTGACTGCCCAAACCCAAGTTCTGGATTCAGATGAAGATATCCGGCAAGTGGAGAAACTCTTCAAATCCAAATATCGATTTCAATTTACACTGTGGAAATTGCGGGGCAGGAAAAATAAACACGTGGCAATAGAAATTATGAATAGATAGTTGGTTGGTTAGTGAGAACAAACATCAAACCAACTCTAGAAGCAATTCAACTACTACGTCAACCAACATCTGCGTAGATAGTTCTCCATTAGGGGCTTCTTTTGGCATCAGGGGGATGTGGATAAACCCATAGCGAGTATCCCGTTCGGTTGTGACAATCTCATGGGCGGCGGCATAGAAAACCGCATTACAGATGTAGGCCCCCGCATGATTCGATATTTCGGTGGGGATGCTAGCATTTTGTAGAAAATCCCGAATCGCTAGCAAAGGTAAATTTGAATAATAAGCCAAGGGGGCATTTGGGAAAATCAATTCCCCTTCGGGAGTATTTCCGGCATTATCGGGTTGGTGCGTGTCTTTCAAATTTAGGGCGACCCGTTCCGGGCAAACTTTTTCTCGCCGAGCAGCCACCCCAAATGAAATCAGAATTTCTGGCTCATACTGGCGGATGAGTATCTGTATCCGGTCGACTGCATCCGAATAAACCACGGGCAAGATCTCAGTTTCTAGCCTGAACTCATCAATAATATCTTTCCGCCGCTCAAGTTCTTCAATTAAAGCCTGGGAGGGGTTTTTCTCAACATCTCCAAATGGGCCAAATCCTGTCAGCAATATGGTTTTCATTTTTGATCCTCAATAGAAATTTTGCGCATTGTACCAGTAAATTAAGAGTAAAATGTAGATAAAAAATATCACCCCAAGGAGACCAACATGGATGAATTAGATCGGGATCAACTACAAAATGATATTCTGGCGATGTACGAGCGCGAACATCAAGAACTTGGAGAGGCAGGCACCCTGGAATTATTGGAGCAGGGCCGCGAATATGATTTGTCAGGAACACTCTCAGCCGGTGGTGTGATCGTGTTTCCCCATACAGGTGTAGCCGACTGTGGTCACCAGATTGCGACTGCAGTTCATGCCTGCCTAGATAGCGGGGCTGACAAAGTTTTGGTCATCAGCGTACTGCATGCCTTTACAGATGAAATGCAAACTGCCCGCGTGCAAGTTGCCGCGGGTGAAGACCCATCCCAATTCCACCATTGGGGGATTCAGGGACCCGGGTTGGAGGGATTACAGAGTTGGAAGAGTGATCACGTTTTGATGAGTTGGCGCCATCTGTGGAAGGCTGAAACCAAACGACGCGGGATTGCCGGACCCGAGGTGATCGAACGGTACCCCTATCTGGCCGGTGGCAAACCCGAAAATCTCCCCGGTTTTGATGAATTGGCTCAGATTGCCAAAGACGCCGTCATCGTCTCTACCGCCGATCCCTTCCACCACGGCATCGGTTACGGCGACACTCCCGAAAACTCCTACTACCCTGAAGAGGGTGGGCTGGAACTTGCTGAGAAAACCATCCAAGAGGGTATCGACATCTTAGCCCGCGGCGATTATTGGGGCTACAACCAACACTGCGTTGACGCTAAATCAGATGCCCGCGATGCCGGGCAAGTTTTCCGCTATCTGCGCGGCCCGATGGCAGGCAAAATCCTGAATTTATCGGTCAGCCACGCGGGAGATTTGTACAAAACGCCCCCACCTACTTGGGTGGCTGGGGCCTTGATCGAGTGGCAATTGACTTAAAAGGCCTGAGCAGGTTTGCAGGAGTGTATTGAAGGGCGAATTTTCTATCTTGCTGTAAATACGCTGCTAACCTGGTAAAAAAGTGTAGTCTTTCATAATCTCATGCCCCCTGGGTGATAACAAAAAGTCATGCCCCCCGAACTTGACAACTGATGAAGGGTCAGGGTATTCCTAACGCCAAAAAGGAAGGAATAGATGCCTGCGACCCAAGAAACAACGATAGGGGAGCGACGCGAAATGATACGCTTAGCGGAAGAAGGGCACACGTATGAGCGGGTAGCAGAGCAGGTAAAGGTATCATATTGGACTGCCCGGAAGTGGATCCGGATCGGGAAGAAAGAAGGGGTGGAAAATTTAGCAAGCTGGTATGGAAGACCAAGAGCAGGGCCGCTAGGAGGATATGATCGGCAGATCAAGTATAAGGTGTTGCGGATGAAGCGGAAGCATCCTGGCTGGGGAGCGGAGTATGTGCTGAAGAGACTGAAGGAAGATGATGGGTTGAAAGGTAAACAGCTACCGAGTGGGATGACAATCTGGAGATACTGGCGAAGCTTTGGGGAGCGATTATTTGAGAAGCGAGAAAAGCCAAAGTCGGAGATCAAGAGATCGGAAGTACCGCATGGGGTGTGGCAAATGGATGCGAAAGAATCGCTGCAAATACCTGGGGTGGGAATGGTGAGTATCAACCAGGCGAGGGATGAGTATGGAAGAGTAACAGTGATGCATCAAGTACATGCGGAACCGAAAGGAGGGCGACAAAAGGCGCCAATGTCGAGTGAGACAGCCTATGAAGACTGTCGGATAGCGTTTACAAAATGGGGAATGCCAGAAGCGATCCAAACGGATCGAGACACGATCTATGTAGACAGTGGAAAAAGTCCGTTTCCGAATAAGATTGTGCTGTGGTGGGTGGGGTTGGGTATTGAGCACCGGTTGATACCGAGGAGAACGCCGAAGCGAAACGGAATAGTGGAGAGAAGTCATCGGACGCTGAATGAACGGACATTATCAGGCCAGGAGTTCGCAAGTGCCGCAGCCTTGCAGAAGCAGGTCGATGCCGATTGGCAAGAACTGAATCATGAATGCCCAACGCGAGCAAGGGGGTGTAATGGCAAACCGCCGCTGGAAGCACATCCGGAGATGCTGGAGACGAAAAGACCCTACCGGCCGGAATGGGAACTGGAAATATTCGATCTCAAGCGAGTAGATACCTATTTGGCGGAGTTCACCTGGATCAGGACCGCGACAATGGTGGGGCAAGTACGGATGAGGAATATTCGATACAGCCTTGGGTATGCGTGGGCAGGACAGAAAGTATCGGTCAAGTATGATCCCGAAAAGCGCCAGTTTGTGTTCAGACAGATCCGCTCAGAAACTCGAAAAGGGAGAAGTCAGTCTAAGCTAGAACCAGTGCGGCGGGATGTCAATAATCTAACGGTGACTCTACTGCAAAAAGGGTGCTAGACCCTCCTCAAAACAGCAAAAGTTT
>CAYVQU010000111.1:0-17102 GCA_964453155.1 uncultured Anaerolineales bacterium
ACGGTAGCAATTGGAATATTGTGGGTGATCTAGTGTCAAATAATTTTAGTGAAATCCCGCAGAACACAAAACTTGCAACCCACTCGAAAGCCTATGTTCGGCCACGATTGGATCTTTGGATTTATGGTGTCCCAGGTCCCTATGGCCAGGTTGACGGGTATGTTAATCTAACGATTGATCCTCCGGTCGATCCCTGGTGGATGAGTTCAGGGGGCGTAGAAGGATTAATCGGGGTGGAATTCAAGATATTCAAATTCCTGCCCGTAACATTTATTAGTGATCCCATCATCCTGGTGCCAGAGACAGAGATTGCCCGGGCACCGATTCCAATTAATACCCCAACACCAACGAACACAGTAACCCCTACACAAACTCCAGACCCAACGCGTACCAATACACCCGCGGTTGCTGCCCTCAACCCGACAATAACGCCCTCTAATACAATCAGACCTGGTGAACCCCCCAATGTAACTTTGATCTACGATGATTTTGCGTTATCGCTGATCAATATTTCCCAAAATCCAATTTCAGTAGTTGAGGTAGATTTTAAACGGATTTCCAATGAGAACGCGATCACAGCTGTGTTTAATTCGAAACAATGGGAAGAATTTAGTCAAAAACCCCTAACTGCCCTCCCATCAGGAGATTGTTTTGCGGTTTCAACCGAGGTATTTTCCCGGCCGGCTGAATGCAACAGCATTTGGAGTTGGGTAACAACCGGCCAAAGCCGACTTCATTTTTGGCGGCTTACCCCTGGTAATGAGAAGTTTCAAGTTTACCAGGATGGCGATCCCATCCATATGTGTCAAATCGCTGATGGGGCGTGCACATTTTATTTACCTCAACCATAATTTGCAATTGATCGGTGAAAAAAAATATTTATGCAACCCACAAAACATCAAGGTCATTCCCGAATAAAAAGGTGACAGTCACTATTTGGATTGGGTTATTCAATTTTGCTTTCGTTTTTGCCCAATACAAAACTGCAGCGCTTCTGTTCTAGGACTTTAAAACGCTCTGTTGCATCTCTAAAATTGCACCAATCCCTTTTTGAGCTAAATCTAATAGCGCGTCCAATTCACCCCGAGAAAACGTTTGCCCTTCGGCCGTACCCTGCACTTCGATAAATGCGCCGGTCGCATTCATCACTACATTGACATCCACATCCGCCGCGGCATCCTCTTCATAGCACAAATCCAGGCGAGGTTCGCCCGCGATTATCCCCACACTGATGGCCGCAACCGGGGACAAGAACACATCCGCAGCTACAACTCCCGCGTCAACCAGTTTTTGAATTGCGAGGGCCAAAGCCACATACCCTCCTGAAACCGCGGCAGTGCGCGTCCCCCCATCGGCTTGGATGACATCACAATCAACGATGCATGTGTGACCGCCCAATTTATCAATATCAAACGCGGCCCGGAGACTACGGCCAATCAGGCGCCGGATTTCCTGGGTGCGGCCCTTCAACCCCTTTGTTTCCCGGGAAGTACGGGTATGTGTGGAGCGCGGCAATAGAGCGTACTCGCCAGTAATCCAACCACCTTCTTGGTTCTTCATCCAGCGCGGCACCCCCTTTTCAACCGTCACATTACACAGCACTTTCGTATTCCCCATCGTTATCAATACCGATCCCTCGGGGTAAACAATAAATTCTGGGGTTAAAGAAATTGGGCGTAATTCATCATTTTGGCGTTCATCTGGTCGAGACATGTCAAATCCTTTAAAAAATCTCAGCAACTCTGCGTTCTCAGCGATCTCTGCGGTTAATTTCTCATTACATCATTAAAAAACACATTTTTTGTAACCTTTATTCAAACATTGCATCTAATTAGGAGTGAAATTATCCTTCCGTGCGAAATTCGCGCCAAAACGCAATTGGAGAATTCAAAATGCCGATATATGAATACGTCTGCCACGAATGTGACGAACCTTTTGAAGCCCTGGTCCTGGGATTTTCAAATGTGGATGTGAAATGCCCCGAATGCGAGAGTGAAAAGGTTGAAAAACAAATCTCAACCTTCGCCTCCAAAGTCTCATCTGGGTCTGCTTCGTTCAATTCTAGTGGAGCTGCTTGCTCGACAGGCAGCACTTGAGGGTTCTAAACCATTCGGCAGTTTGCCGAAAAAAATTAAAAGGCGACTGAGTTTTCAGTCGCCTTTTTGATTCAATTCTTGACGATATCGGCTACTTCGTCCAACTTCAAGCTAATCATCTGACTGGCCGAATCCCGCCCCATCGTGACGCCATAGATCACATCCGCGGCCTGGACGGTGTTGCGGTTATGCGTGATGACGATGAACTGTGTATTTTCGGCCAATTCCCGCAGCAAATCGCGAAAACGGCCGACATTGGCCTCATCCAGCATCGCATCTACTTCATCAAGGACACAGAATGGGGTTGGAGATACTTTCAGGAGAGAGAAAACTAACGCCGTCGCGGTCAGAGAACGTTCGCCACCGGAGAGCAGCGATAGTCCCTGCGTGCGGCGGCCGGGCAACCGGGCTTCGATATCGATCCCAGTTTCGGTCATATCGTTGGGATCCGTCAACACTAATCGGGCGGAGCCACCCCCAAACAGGCGGGTAAAGATTTCACGAAATTCAGCCGCCACCAGATCAAAAGTCTTGCGGAATTCGCGCTCCATGAGCACTTCTAGCTCCGCGATGACTTCTAAAATATCTTTCTCGGCGTTTTTGAGGTCCTCCACCTGGGTCGTCATGAACTCAAACCGCTCTTTGACTTCCTTAAATTCCGATTGGGCTTCAGGGTTGATCGACCCCATCCGCCGGACCTGTGCCCGTTGACGCTTGATGGTTTGTTCCAGCCCCGCCGGTAACACTGTCACCATTTTTAGGGGTTCAGCGATCTCGCCTAAAGGTAGGGGCTGGGGGCCAGATATTTCTTCGGCATATTCCAGGGTCACCAGACCCAGATCTTCCTCAATCCGTTCCCGCCAGTTATCGAGTAATTCTTGCTTGCGGGTCAAATTGAGTTGGGCCTGAGAGTGTCGCCGGTCGGCCATACTCAATCCATGGCGGGCCTGGGCTTCCGTTTTCTGGAGTTCATCCTGCCCTTTTTCAGAGTTTTCCAACTCCACTTCGGCGGGTTCGATCAGCACTCGGAACCCCTCAATTTGCGCCACGATCTCATTCTCTTGCTGCCGCAGTTCAACCTTTTTATTTTCCAGTTCGCCCAACGCCGTTTCAAAAGTCCCTAACCGGGCTGATAATTGGGTTTGGGTTTGTTTCACATCACGCAGCGCAATTTCCCGCTCTTTGCGTTGGGTTTGGGCATTTTCCAGGGACTGCTTGGCAACTGCCACCTGCGTATTCCAATGGCTGACTTGGGACTGAAAATCGAGCAGCGGTAAATCCGTTAGTTGATTCTGTTGATTCCGTAAATTAGTTCGATTTTGATTAATCTCTGTCTCTAGTTCATTCAATTGACCTGACATTTGGCGGGTTTCGGCCTCCCCGGAGTGAATCTCAGTCCCGAGTTTGGCGTGCTGATCCCGCTGCCATTGAGTCTGGCGCTGAACCCGGTCAAAATCCAGCGAAATCTGGTTAAAACTATCATTGGCGGCCCGTTCCTGGCGGCGAGCATCATTGACAGCTTGTGCCAGATCCTTCTCATCCGCTTTCAGGTTTTTCAACTCAGTCACCAGGGCTGCGATCGTCTCATCCAAGTCTGAAATTTGGCGCTCAACAACCCCAATTTGCTCCTGTAATTCCCGCCGCTGACGGGGCCGACTGAGGGTGCTGGCACCCCCACTCTGCCCGGCCGAAATCGGGCCGGTGGCATAAAAAACTTCGCCTTGCAAGGTAACCGCCCGGGCCGTCAAGGGTTGACCGGTTAAGACAGTTCGGGCCGCGGTGCGGTGTTCCACTAAAATCGTGTGTCCCAACAACAAATCGACAGCCGGACGCAGTTCGGGCGGCACTTTGACCATCTCAGCGGCCACGCCAATGACGCCGTTCTGGGCAGTCACTTTCAAGGGTTCGGGGGGCGTGAGGGCATTTAAGGGGAGCAATGCCCCGCGGGAGGCCTCACCCACCAGAATTTCCAGGGCATCATCGGCCGCACCCGACTCATCCAGGAGCACCGCATCTAAGTAATCACCCAAAACCGCGGCCAACGCGGCTTCATACTCTGCGGGGACTTCGAGCTGAGCGCTCAAGGCCCCCTGAGTACCCTTCAGTCGACCATCCTGCGCCGATTTGAGTAATACCCGAGTGCCGCTGGCATAACCTGTCAGGGCTTTCTCAGCCTGTTCCAGGACCTCGAGTTGGGCCTGCAGACGAGTCAGGTCGGTCCGTTTTTCCGTCCGGGCCGCTACCTGCAACTGGTGTTCATTCTCGGTCTCGGTCAAGGTCTCCAAATGAGACTCGAGGGTTGTTTCTGCTGCGAGTCGGGCGGCACTAATCTTCTGACGAGCCTCGTCAGCTGTGTGCAACCGGGTCTCAACCTTCTTGAGTTCTTGATCGGCATTGTTGACCGCCTCTTCCGCCGCTAGCAGCGCTTCATGTTGGCGATCAAGTTGGGTTTTGCGTTCGGTAACGCGCGCCTGCAGCCGATTTTGACGACTATTCAATTCATCCAATTTTTGCCGGGTTTTGCGAATGGTACGCTCGACATTGAGACGCTCCGACTGCCGCGTATTGAGGGCGATCGTCGCGGCTTTGACTTGTTCACGGGCCTCAGCCAACTCGGCGTTGAGCCGCTCATGGGATTGATCGGTTTCAGCTAATCGCTCCTGGTAGATTTTGATCTGATGATCCAACCGGGCCAACTCATCTTTGGCGTTCAACTGTTGATCCATAATTGAGCGAACCCGCTCATCCGAAACTGCTAACTCACGGGTAATGCTTTCGCGGTGAGTATGCAACTGAGATGATTCGCGGTGCCAGGACCCCAACCGGGCCCGCAGACCTTGAATATTTTCCCGAAATGTACTCAATTTCTGGTCGAGTTCGGCCTGTTCTTGCCGGACGGCTTCGTAGAGATCATTCTGCACCTGGGCGTCTTCGCGGGCCTCATTGACCTCCCGCTGGGCCTGATACCAGTGATAGCCGTAATAATCCCGCAGCAAAACTTTCAAGTCGGTGTGGACCTGTTCGTACTGCTCCGCTCGCCGGGCCTGGCGCTCCAGGCTCCGCAGGCGAGGTTTGAGTTCGGCCAAAATGTCTTCAACTCGTTCCAAGTTTCGCCGAGTGGTATCCAGGCGCTTTTGGGATTCTTGTCGGCGAGAACGATATAGCCCGATCCCAGCGGCTTCTTCGAATAGGCGGCGGCGCTCTTCAGCCCGCAAGGTCAGAGCGGCGTCCACCAAACCCTGGCCAATGATGGTATAGGTTCGCTCAGAAAGGCCGGAATTCCCTAATAATTCGGCAATATCCTTGAGCCGAACCCGCTGCCCGTTAATCAGATATTCATTGGACCCATCGCGGTAAGCCCGCCGGGCAATTGATACTTCCGTAAAATCGAGCGGCAGCCAACCGGTAGCATTATCGAAAATGATATTCGCAGTGGCCATCCCCGCCCGCGGGCGCGATTCAGAACCCGAAAAGATCATGTCTTCGGTTTTTTTACCGCGTAACAACCGGTAAGATTGTTCCCCTAATACCCACCGGATGGCATCCCCAATATTCGATTTTCCTGAGCCATTCGGCCCGACGATACACGTAATCGCTCCTGCAAACTCAAATGCGGTTCGCCCGGCAAATGTTTTATAGCCTTGAAGTTCAATCGATTTTAAGAGCATTATATGGCCCCCAAAGCGATCATGGCTTCACGCGCCGCAGCTTTAGCGGCGGTCTGTTTGGAATGACCCTCACCATGACCATACATTTTGCCATTGATCGTCACTTCAACTTCAAAAATTTTGGCATGATCTGGGCCGGTAGCTGACACGGTTCGGTAGGTCGGGGCACCGTAACCTTGAGCCTGGGTCCACTCTTGCAGTTTGCTCTTGGGATCTTGTAAACTGCCCGAGGCCAAAATCCGATCAGCAACCGCATCCAAGAGGGGTTCGACAAATTTTTCGACGGTTGGTAATCCCAAATTCAGGTACAAAGCACCCACAAAGGCCTCAAAAGTGGCACACAAGAGGGCTCGGCGTTGACGGCCGCCCGATTCGGCCTCGCCGCGCCCCAACCGCATCGCTCCCCCAAATCCTAGTTTGGAGGCAAAGGCCGCCAATTGCTCCGTTCGCACCAGGGCCGAGCGCAAACGAGTCAACTCGCCTTCAGCCATCTCGGGGAAACGGTTATATAACCAGGCTCCGACTAAAAAATCTAAAACAGCATCACCCAAAAATTCCAGGCGTTCGTTGTCTTCAATGGCTTCGGGATGTTCGTTGAGATACGAGCGATGTGTAAAAGCCCGATTCAGTAACAATGTATCTGAAAATTGCAGATCTAAACGCTCTGCCAATTCTCGAGGTGATTCTGTCAGGGTACCCTGAGCAAGTTCCATATATTCCTCCTGGGAACTCAGGGAGCGAGAACTACCCCACAGGGGTCGAGTAGCTCGCGGTCCATTAGTTCCAATGATCAAGTAAGACAATTATACGCTAAAAATGTAGGACGTGAAGCGTGATGCGTGAATCTCACAAGTTGCACATTTCACGTATCACACATCAGGGGGCTTTCAGTCCAGATCCTGTCAATATAACAACAATTGGATCTGGCATTTCATCAATAACCTGTTTGAGTGCCTCCCATACAATGGCCGAGGTAGGTTCCACGA
Source organism: uncultured Anaerolineales bacterium (assembly GCA_964453155.1). Taxonomy (GTDB): domain Bacteria; phylum Chloroflexota; class Anaerolineae; order Anaerolineales; family UBA11858; genus CAYVQU01. The sequence goes on from CAYVQU010000111.1 coordinate 6,751, forward strand.
ACAAACCACGTTGGGCTAATTCGCTGCGGCCAATTGGGATTTGATCCTCTTCAACGGCTACGAATTTCCCTTTACTGGATTTAATTGTATTGATTAAAGCTTCTAAACGATGAGGATGACGGATGCGCACTCCTTCTGCCAGGGTCTCACCCTCTCGGACATTTTGGAGGGCCGCCATCCCATGAGTAAACGCGGCCCACAATGGTGCGCAAGCCTTAGCTTGAACCCCAACGAGGTGCGGCAATTTCGAAATTTTACCAGCCCGTTTGAGCATTTTATATCCCCGCCCAAGAGACAGGAGCATATGACCTTGTCCCGCAGGAGTGATGATGGTCCCGGGCGTAATCCCCAATTGTTCGACCAATTCAAACGCGACCGTGGAATATCCCGGCAAACCATGCGGCAAATAAGCATGACTCGCGTAAACAATCCTCTCAGCCACCGCCGCTTTGACGGCCTCCGCGGCCCCCGAGCGCGGCCCTGGGACAGCAATTACATCTGCTCCATAGGCTTCAATTTGAGCCCGTTTTGGTCCCGAGGCATAAGCCGGGATATACACTTTCGCATCCAACCCGGCACTTTGAGCATAGGCCGCAAACGAAGACCCGGCATTTCCAGATGAATCATCAGCCGCTGATTTGACTCCCCGAGCCAGTAAATGGCTCACTAAAACCGCCGTTCCCCGATCTTTGAATGAACTAGTCGGGTTGAAAAATTCAACCTTGAACATCACCTCCCGACCGAACGCGGATGACCTTACCAGCGGTGTATCTCCTTCGCCTAAATGAACAATAGGAGCACCCTCTGGTAACCCAAAGGTGTGCCGGTACCGCCAAATTCCAGGATCATTTGTAATTTGAGCCGGATCAAATGCTGGCACTTCAGCAAAATCAAATAATCCCCCACAGGATGGGCAGAGATAGGGGTTGGCGTTGTCAGGATAAGGAGCTTGGCAATCGAGGCAAGCAATCATGAGTGTGGATAGCGGGAGGTGGGTGGTGAGGGTTGCCAAGCACTACCCACTATTCTCCTGGTTTGGGTTTATAACTGCCTTCAATCCATTCTTCCCCGCTGGGACCAATTTCCTTTTTCCAGATGGGGACAATTTCTTTGAGGCGGTCGATGCCATACCGGGCAGCTTCGAAAACGCCAGTATCCCGGTGGGCTGCCGAGCAGGCGATTAATACGGTGGGGGTTTTAGGATAGAGTTTGCCGATCCGTTGGACGATGGCAATCCCCTCGACAATTGGCCACTTTTCCCGGATTTCAGCCGCGACCTGAGCCATTTTGGCCTCCGCCATGGGAGCATAGGCCTCGTATTCAAGATATTCGGTCTTAGTCGGTAAACCTACCCGGTCCGTATCGCCCCGCACCATCCCAGTAAAGAAACAGGCCGCCCCGGTTGAAGGTAGCGTAATCTTTGCCAGCAGGTCGTCGAGATCGAGTTCGTTTGCGGTGATGGAGAAAAATGTAGGGAAATCAGTCATCAGTTTTCAGTAATCAGCCCCCCGAAACGTGCGGAAACAGGGCTACTTCGGCCCCATCGGGGATGAATTCATCTTCAAAGGCATAGTCGCGGTTGATGGAGACCAGGGCGTTCTCTACGGCAGCTTCGGCATTTGGCTTTAGAGTTACCAATTCCGATTTCAGTCGGGCCACTCCAGCATCTTCGGGGAGTTCCAGAGAGATTTTTTTGGCATCCATATGGTCGCGCAAAGTTGCAAAAAATAAAACTTCGATCGTTTTCATAAATCACTCAATAAATGCATCACCGCTCTGTCCGCCGCGTTTTTCAACCAGGCGAATATTGGCGATGCGCATCGTTTTTTCAACCGCTTTGGCCATATCATAAACCGTTAAGGCGGCGACCGAAACTGCAGTCAGGGCTTCCATCTCGACGCCGGTTTTTCCCGTTGTGCGGACTGTGGCCGTGATCTCAACACCGGGCAATTCAGCGTTTGGCTCTAACTCGACCAAAGTTTGATTAATCGGCAATGGATGACACAGCGGAATCAATTCGGACGTTTTCTTGGCTGCCATTACGCCAGCTAATTGGGCCACTGTATACACATCCCCTTTCTTGAGATTTCCGGCCGCGATGAGCGCCAGGGTCTCGGGTTGCATGACAACTTCACCCCGGGCCACAGCAACCCGCTCGGTGACAGGTTTCTGGCCGACATCAACCATTTGGGCCTGGCCGGTTTCATCAATATGAGATAGTTTGGGTTCAGACATGAGCGGTATTATAATTGTGACTGGTGGCAGGTTGCAAGTTTCAAGTTCATTTCTATTCAAACTCTAATACCCTGTCAGACCGCCAACAATGAACCAACCGCAGAGCAGCTAAGGCGTTGAACGCTCGACGCTGAGTATTATCCATCTCTACAGAAACCTCTGCGAACTCCGAGTCTCCGCGGTGATTTTTTTTCATGCAATAAGGAGAGAAATTGGAAAACACCAGAAGAATCGAGGAAGCCGCCCTGAATGCCTGGCCGGCTTTACAGCAAATCCTGTATGATGGTTGGGTTTTGCGGTTTTCGCAGGGCTACACCAAACGGGCAAATTCGATCAACCCAGTTTACCCCGCCAAAATCGATATCGGCGCGAAAGTTAAGGTCTGTGAAGACCATTACCAGCGCAGAAATTTACCGCCCATCTTTCGGCTCACCTCTTTATTGGATCAGAAAACTTTAGATGCCCATTTGGTAGCGCGTGGTTATCAACGCATCGACCCAACCTTGGTTATCGGCATGGATCTTAGCAATTTGAACTTTGAAACACCCACATCCATTGAAATTGGAGAATTTGGTTTTGAAGACTGGTTTGATCACTTCAGCGTCTGGAGTGAGACCGATTCTACCCGTAAGGAAATCCATCAACGGTTACTGAAAACAATCCCTTCAAAAACCATTTTTGCATCTGTTAGGAAAAACGGCAAGACGGTGGCCTGTGGGCTCGGGGTTGTCGAAGACCAATATGTCGGCATCTTTGATCTGATCACTTCGCCAGAGATGCGGTGTCAGGGTTACGGCACTCATCTGATGAATTGGATTTTATCTGAGGCCAAGTCAAATGGTGTCACCTATTCATATCTTCAAGTTATGGAGACTAATAAAATCGCCCGCAAGCTTTACCAAAAAATTGGCTATGAACCTTTGTATCATTATTGGTATCGGGTTCTCGAATAGAAACATAATCAATTAACAAAAAAAATCAAGGACGCAGATAAACGCGGATGAACGCTGATTCAATAAAAACTGCGTATTCTGCGTATATCTGCGTCCAAAACAAAAATTTGAGGTCACAATGACAACTCACCGCTCCATCCCCACTCTGCAAGATATCTATGCCGCGCGGCCGAATGTTTACCGCTATCTCAAGCCAACGCCCCTACACCATTATGCGACGCTAAGTAAACTGCTGGGTGCCCATATCTCTATCAAACACGAAAATCACCAACCGGTTGGGGCTTTCAAAGTCCGCGGCGGATTGAATATGGCGGCCCAACTCTCGGCGGCAGAACGTCAGGCGGGCTTATTCACCGCTTCGACGGGCAATCATGGTCAAAGCATTGCCTATGCCGGGCGCGCTTTTGGGATTAAGGCCACTATTGCGGTACCAGAGGGAGCCAATCCCGGCAAAGTGGCCGCGATGCGCGGTTTAGGAACGGAGGTGATTTTTCACGGCCAAGATTTTGATGCGGCCCGCGAATGGATTACGGGCGTAGCGGCGGACAAAGGCGGCATTTTTGTCGGCCCAACGGATGAACCCCTGATTTGTGGGGTTGGCACCTATACCCTGGAAATTTTGGAGGATTTGCCCGATGTCGATGTGATTCTCGTCCCGGTGGGAGCTGGCAGCGGGGTCTGCGGCACCAGTATTGTAGCCAAAAGCATCAATCCTGACATTCAGGTGATTGGCGTCCAATCGGCACAGGCGCCCGCGATGAAACTGAGTTGGGAATCGGGTGACATGATTTCCGGGAAAATGGAAACTTTCGCCGAGGGAATCGCCACCCGGGTTCCGTTCGCTAACACCCAACGGATCATGCGGAAGTATCTGGATGATTTCGTTTTAGTAGATGATGACGCTATCAGACAAAGTATTGTGATGCTGTTGGAGTATACCCATAATCTGGCCGAGGGAGCAGGGGCCGCGCCATTAGCCGCAGCACTGCAAATGAAGGATAAACTGGCCGGGAAAAAGGTGGTTCTCGTGATGAGTGGTGGAAATTTATCGCTAGAGCGATTGCGACAGGTTGTAGGCAAATGATGACTTGTGGTCTAGCGGACAAATAGATCACCCCTAGCCAGAATTCGTTTATTCGAATATTATCCGGTGCTAATATCCTGAACAAAAGAGACCCCAATGACATCTACATTGCTAAAATGGATCACCACCGACCGTACCACCCCTTGGGATGAGGTCCAATTTTTCGACTGCCACGCCCACTCAGCCGATCTGAGTTACTGCTGCGACGACGGCATTACCATCCAAACCTATGCCGATTATTTGCAGAAATCGACCGATTGTGCGGGATCGGTGATCACCAACCACGGATTTTCAATCTATTTTCCAAGTAAAGTCACTTGGGCGTTTGAATACATGCTCAAACCCCAAATATGGGACAAGCATCGCGAATGGGGCAACGAGCGTTTTCGCCGCCACCTTGACCAAATTGACCGATTTCGGGATCAAGGCATCTATAGTGGGGTCGAAACTGAAATGATGATTGATGGCCGTTTGACCTTCGACGAGAGCTTGCGCGATCGGCTAGATATCATCGTCGGCGGCGTCCACGTTGTCCCAACTGAAATGGCTGATCCCAACCTGAAACCTCATGAAGTACTCACAGCCTGGTGGACCTACACTGAGCAACTCATGCAAACGGGTATCGATATTTTGGCCCATCCATTTCGCTGGATTTCAAAACAAAAGGGGATTCGACTTCACAACGACGATGTGCGTGAAATGGTATCCTTGGCCAAACGCTTTGGAGTCGCGCTTGAAATAAACACCCACCAAATCATCAAAACCGACGTCGAAATGGTCCGGCTGTGTGCGCAAGAGGGCGTGCCGATCTCAATTGGCACCGATGCTCATCGCCGCGATGAAATTCTGAATTTTGGCCCCCATCGCAAAATTTTAGAGAAATCGGGGGTTCTACCGGACGAAATCCAAATTTGGCGGCCATAAGAAAAGACCTTCCAGGTTGGCAAACTTCGTTTGCTTAAAACCTGGAAAGTCTCGTTTTTCACTTACAGGAATGCGGTTACTCAGAGCAACCGCATTCCTGAATTCTACAAAAAGTTTACCGCAACCCAGCCAACTCCTGCAAGAAGTGCCAGTTGGTCAGACGATCAGTCTGAGCATCCAGCAAAATCTGATCGGGATCGCCAGCTTTATCGAAGTTCTTGGCAAAGCGGCCCTCGCTACGGGCGAAAGTGATGAAGTCGATGGTTTCGCCGGTTTTCTTGACGGTGTACCAATCTTCTTTCATCGCCGGGTTACCCTTCAAATCCAGGCGAGACTTGATAGTGTCACCCTTGCGGGGATCATAGGTGAAAACCGGGAAGGCCCGGGATTCCACTGCCAGTTTCGATTGGTGCCGACTCATGCTGTCGGCCACGCCATGTTCCGGTTGACAGGTGGTATAGACCACCACCACAGCCGGACCGGGGAACTCGTTGGCTTCCATGATGGTCTTGAAGAAGTGATTGGGGATCGAAGCCACGGTCTGCGCGACGTAAGTATTGGGGTGCATCATCAAAATGCGGCCAATCTCTTTACGGTTTTCCTGTTTACCACCGCCGATCTGGCGCACCGCCGACATTTTGGCATCTTGGCCCTTAAAGGACGCGGTGCTGGTCTGACCACCGGTGTTGGAGTACACCTGCGTGTCGAGGACCAAAACTTTGATGTCCATTCCCGAGGCCAGCATTCGGCTGAGGGATTGGAAACCGATATCAAACATGGCCCCATCCCCACCGAGGGTCCAAATCCGCTTTTCTTCCCAACCCATCTGATCCCAACGGGAGCGGACTCCCATCGCCACGGCCGGAGCGTTCTCAAAGAGCGAGTTAATCCACGGCACCGTGTAGGGGTTATAAGGATAAGATGAGCCATAAACGGTGTTACACCCGGTTGCCGCGACCAAACCGATATTTTCGGCCCCATACTGATAACCAGTCGCCGCCAGCATCATCCGGAGGGCGGTGGTTTCACCACACCCGGCACAAGAGCCCGCTCCACCGGTGAACAGCATCGCTTGCTCCGAGAGCATATAATCGACCGGCAGACGCTCGTTGACGAACTCATCGGGAGTCGGGGGTAAGTTTTTGTAGAACTCGAAAGCTTTCTGATACTGCGGAACGGTATCATCTTCTTTTTGGATCATCTTGAGGGCGTTGTAACCCAGATCATCACAGGCCTCGACACATTCGGCACAGCCCTTACATTTGGTCGGATCGATGAAGATACCGAATTTGCCCGGAGTCTGCCCACGCTTTTCTTTGGCTTTATAGAATTTGGTCGTGACGGCAAACTGATCATTGAGATAATCGCGATCGCCATCGTCTACCCCGGCCAGGCTAACTTCGAGATCGTCAATCTTGATGACTTTTCCCAAAATCGCGGTATCGGGGCATTCGACCACACAAGTCATACAGCCGACACAATTCTCATGGTCATATTCCGGGATTTCGGGGGCCAAGAAGCTGAAATCGCGTTTGGCCGCCGTCCCCGCGGGGATCAAACTGCGAGCCAGATTGGTATCCGCCGGTAATTCGGCCGGGCCGGAGCCATCGGCATAACCCTCTAAAATCCGGTCAAAAAAGGCATCGACATCGATCACGTCGGGGCTGTAACCCTTCCCATCGGTGCCCTTCGCCAGGTCTTCTACTTTATTTAAATTTGTTGTAATACCCATGTTTCTTCCTCAAATATCTGATTTCTTCATATTGGACACGGATGAACGCGGATTCCACGGATTTTTGTTAGTGGTTAAATCCGTGTTTATCCGTGAAATCCGTGTCCCAAAATTTGATCAGACACATCATTGATCTTATCCAGCAATTACCTCGACGGGAATTTCAAAGACCTCATCATAGCCGCGTTTGACACAAATCAAGTTTTCTTCTACTACTTTTTGACCAAATTTGCCAAATTTACTCTGCAACGCGTCCTCCGCAGCCTCGAATAGTTTTTCACGTGAAAAACCAGCCTCCGTTACGAAAGGGGCGACTCGTAGATAAATCCCTAGGAGAATAATGCCTTGCATACGGACTTCTAAGGCGGGATCGCTGGCGACTTCGCGGGCTATTTTGGATGCATCGAGGACCAAAACTTTAGCGTTTTTCTCTTGGATGGTCTGCTTGCCATACGGCGGAATCCGCTGCCAGATTTCTTGGGGATCAGTATAGGGGGTGTTGATGAAGACCGTTCCACCGGGTGCCAGACCCGTGACTGGGCGGCTGGTGTAAAAGGCGTTGAAATCGTTTAGGGGGATAAACTCGAGTTGGTTCAACTCGGCGTGCATGCGGATATTATCTTTGGCAACCGTCAGATAGTAGGTGGTCGGTAGGCCTTTTTTCTCGGCTCCATATTTGGGGTAAGCCTGAACATTCAGGCCAAAGAGATCACCCACCACGTCGGCGATGATTTTATTGGTCGTTACGGAACCAAACCCACCAATCGAGTGACCGCGCATCGAGAAGGCCCCCTCGGGGCGGATATCAGGGTCGTCGTCAATGACCAATGCAGTTTCGTGATCAATACCCAGTGAGAAGTAGGCTCGATCCCTACCGGCCTCAACATGTTTGAGGGCGGCGATAATTTGTCCGGGGCGGACATCGCGGCTGCCTAATCCGGCCGAACCCGAGTAAATCTGGGGGATGCTGCCGATCTCACCATCGATCAGGGCATCGGCGAAGGCAGATTTAATCTCGATCGTCAGGGGGTTTGATTGGGCGATGGGGTTATCCATCCGCTCCAGAACGGCAAACCCTTTGAGATGTTGCAGGGCGGCCACAATTTGCTTGCCAGGGAAGGGGCGGAAACTCGTCACATGCAAAGCCCCGACCTTCATCCCCTCCTTGCGGAGATAATCGACAGTTGCTTCCGCAGTTTCGATCATGCTGCCCATCCCGACGACGGCATATTCAGCGTCTTCGAGCCGGTAGCCTTCGATCAGATCATAGCGGCGACCGGTCAGCTGATAAAAAGTGTCCATCGCTTCCAAAACCGCGTCTTCAACTTTGTCGTAGAATTCGCGTTGAGCGATTTTGCCCTTCATATAGGAGTCCTGATTTTGGACAATCCCGCTCATGATGGGGTGATAGGGGTCCATCAGGTTGAGCAACCGGTCGTTGGGGTTGCCGACGAACTCTTTCATCATCGCGGGATCATTGAAGAGCACATCTTCAACGGTGTGAGTGGTTAAGAAGCCATCCTGGACATTCAGGAAGGGCGTCTCACTGTTTTCGGCGGCTCGGCGGCAAATTAAGGCCAGATCGCCCGCACCCTGCGCGTTTTTGGCAAACAACATCCCCCATCCCGTATCGGCGACACCCATGACGTCATCATGTCCGGCATGGACGTTGAGGGCCTGACTGGTCATCGCGCGAGCCCCGATACTGAAAACGATCGGCAGGCGCTTCCCTGAAATGGTGTAAAGCACCTCTTTCATGAGAATCAAGCCTTGCCCGGAGGTAAAGTTGGTCACCCGGCCACCGGCGGCGGCAAAACCTTCGGCAGCAGAGGCAGAACTGTGTTCAGATTCGGGTTCGATGAATTGCAGGGACTCGCCCCACAGGTTTTTCTTCCCAGAGGCGACTTCGGCCTGGTACCCCACCCCCATAATGGTCGATGAGGTGATCGGGTAGGCACACGAAGCCTGAGTGATATGCGTTTCCACCCAGACCACATGGCCACCGCCATCCGAAGTGGTTGGGATTCCCGGATAAGGGAATTTTCCATTTTTAGACATATGGTTTCCTCCAATGTATTTACGTAAACTGTGTTGACATATAAAGAGCTACCCGCTGGATACCAATAAAGTGCGGATAGCGCTCAAACTTTGAATATTAACCAAGTTAAAACCGATAAGTTATTTTTACTAATTTTATCATATTTATCCATTCAGAAATAAGAAGAATGTTAACAATTCGTCAAAAAACTTCTTTCAGGATCCAAGTTTCGCTGAAAAACTAAACTCCTGGATGATATAATCTCTGCGCCATGATAGAAAACGAAAACATCTTCAACAAATGGAAAGACGGGCTGGCCCGGACCCGAAAAACGACCTTCGGGCGGATATCTCAGCTCCTAGGTGTTGCGGAGATTGATGAGGATACTTGGGATGATCTGGAAGCCATGTTCATCCAATCGGATATGGGGATTGAGACTACCGAAGAGTTAATCGCCGCTCTCCAAAAGAGTGTCGAAGCCGAGGGTTTAACCACCGCCGATCATCTTCGACAAGCGATCCAAACCGAACTCAAAAAACGGTTAAAAGCCCCGCCAGAAATCACTTTTACTGAAACCCCGACCGTGATCCTGATCGTTGGGGTAAACGGGTCCGGCAAAACGACCAATATGGCCAAGCTGGGCCAGCGCTACCAAAATGAGGGTAAAAGTGTATTATTTGGGGCGGCTGATACCTTCCGAGCCGCGGCCATCGAACAGCTTCAGATCTGGGGCGAGCGCCTGAACATTCCCGTGATCGCCGGACAGCAAGATGGCGACCCTGGAGCGGTGGCTTACGACACCGTCCAATCCGCGGTGGCGCGTAAAGCCGATATCGTCATGATCGACACTGCCGGACGATTGCACACCCGGTTCAACTTGATGGAAGAACTCAAAAAAGTCTATCGAGTAACCGGTAAAGCACTTCCCGGTGCCCCCCACGCTGTCTGGCTGGTCATGGACGCCAATACCGGGCAAAACGCACTGCATCAAGCGAAAGCTTTCAAAGAGGCGGTCAAAGTTGATGGCGTGATCCTGGCAAAATTAGACTCTTCGGCGCGCGGCGGGATGGCGTTCGCAATTCAACGTGAATTGGGCCTACCCATTCTGTATGCTGGACTAGGCGAAGCTGCCGAAGATTTAGAACCCTTTAACCCCGAGGCGTTCATCGAAGGTATTTTGGCCGATTTCGGTTGATCTGACACATTACAAAAGCGCGAAGAACTTCGATTCTTGGCGCTTTACGCGTCTGGTGACATATGTGAACTAAATCGCTAATCGCGCGAATAACGCGAATTTATTATTAGCGAAAATTCGCGTCATTCGCGGTTTATACCCAGGGCAAACGCATCTTAGGTCTAGACAAGTGAGTTGAAGCTCGAGATGAT
>CAYVQU010000112.1:0-17096 GCA_964453155.1 uncultured Anaerolineales bacterium
ATTCATGCTGTTAATGTACACCCTTCACCACCATAATCGGCGAAGGTATTGATATACTGGAATTACAAATAATTTGAAACAGCGAGTTTACCAGCATAAAATGAAAACAGGTAAGAGCTTTACGAACCGTTACAATGTAGTCAAACTCGTCTATTTTGAAATGACTAAAAGTCGAGAAACGGCAATTTCTAGAGAAAAACAGATCAAAAGTGGTTCACGAAAGAAGAAAATCGATCTGATTGATAGCATGAATCCTAACTGGAATGACCTGTACGGAGAGATATTTTAACGCCATTGCGAGGAGGCCCTTGAAACGGGATGACAAAGCAATCTATGACTCGGATATGCGCTGGTTCGGTTTACTTCGCCGCGCACGCAATGATGTTGAGCGTAAGAAATGACTGAAATAACCCCCCGCCCCCACCAGCAAGAAATCTTAAACTATACGCGCGGCACGATGGGAATTTCGGCAGTGCCAGGCAGTGGGAAGACCTGGACATTGTCGGCACTGGCCGCGAAATTAATTTCTGAAGGGTATTTGGGCCCAGATCAAGAAATTTTGATCGTCACGTTAACAAATTCGGCGGTGGATAATTTTTCGGCGCGGATCAATGATTTTTTGGAGACCGATGAGTATCGGCCATTAATCCCACCGTATCGGGTGCGGACGCTGCACGGGTTGGCTCATGATATTGTGCGAGAGCGACCGGATTTAGTCGGGTTGGATTCTAATTTTTCAATCATTGACGAACGAGCGGCAGACCAAATTCGGAATGAGGTCGCGGCGAGTTGGTTGAATACCAATCCAAATGCATTGGACGAATATCTCTCACTCGACCTCGATGAAAACCGCCGGGATTGGGTTCGGCGGGATCAACTCCCCAAGATGATCCAATCCATCGCCTTGGGATTCATACGGACCGCCAAGGATATGCAATTCAATCCGGCCCAACTCGAAACGCAACTGGAAAAGCTGCCAGTCCCCCTGCCGCTGGCCGAGATGGGGGTTGCCATGTACACTGAGTACCAACGCGCCCTGGCTTATCGGGGTGCGGTTGATTTTGATGATCTGATCCGGCTGGCGCTCCAATCACTCCACTCCGATGCTGATCTGTTATCCCGACTACATGAACGCTGGCCCTATGTCCTTGAGGATGAGGCACAAGACAGCTCGCAACTTCAAGAGCAAATCCTGAGATTAATCGTGGGACCAACTGGGAATTGGGTCCGAGTTGGCGACCCCAATCAAGCGATTTTCGAGAGTTTTACGACTGCCAACCCCCGTTATTTACGAGAGTTTATGCGGAATTGTGATCTACCCCGGGAATTGCCGACCTCGGGGCGCTCGACAGAGAGCGTCATCAACCTGGCAAATTATTTGATTGATTGGTCGCGGGCGGAACATCCCATTGATGAAGTCCGCGATGCCTTGGATGAACCTTATATCCAGTCGACAGCAGAGAATGACCCCCAACCGAATCCCGCTGATCGCCCCGATCAAATCTTCTTAGTACCAACAAAATTCAATCCAGATGGCGAACTCAAGGCAGTCGCCGATTCGATTGAACGCTGGCTACCGGAGCATCCCGACGAGAGTGTGGCAGTGTTGGTGCCCCGTAACTTGCGCGGTTTCCATTTGATCGATTTACTCAGGAAACGAGAAATACCGGTTGTGGACAGCCTGCTGCGATCGACCTCAACGACAAGGTTTGCTGCCGGGGCATTAGGGAATATCTTGCGTTATTTGGGTGATCCCCAAAATGCGCGTAAACTGGCAACGGTTTATCAAGTCTGGCGGCGCGGGGATCGGGAGGATGCTGACATCTGGGCTGAGGTAGAGGAAATCGCTAAGTTAATCGAGAATTGCTCCCGGGTGGAAGAGTTTATTTGGCCGCGGCCAGACCGTAATTGGCTAGATTCACTCAACTTAACTGCCGACCACCCAGAAATTCAGGAATCTTTGGAAGTTTTTCGGGAATTCGTAAAACGCTGGCAAGGGACCGTGTTACTCCCGGTCAATCAAATCATTTTAACTTTAGCCCAAGATTTGTTTGAGGACACCACCGAGTTAGCAATTGCGCATAAATTAGCAAGTTTGCTGCGGCAGGCAGAAAATACCAACCCTGATTGGCGGCTGCCCGATCTAGCCGGTGAATTGGCCGTCATCGCCCGAAACGAACGCCGATTTTTGGGATTCAGCGCCGATGATACCGGATTTGACCCCGAAAACTACAAAGGCCAAGTGGTGGTGGCGACCGTCCACAAAGCCAAGGGGCTGGAATGGGACCGGGTGTATTTGCTGTCTGTCAACAATTATGATTTTCCGGCGGGGATGGCTTATGATAATTACATCCCGGAAAAATGGTTTATTCGGGACCGATTGAACATGGAAGCCGAGACCCTGGCCCAATTGCAGGCGGCGTTTGAATCCGATGTTCATGATTGGTACCAGGAGGGAACGCCCACCCACGAAGCCCGGATGGAGTATGTGCGGGAACGCCTGCGGCTATTGTATGTCGGGATCACCCGCGCCAAGAAGGAATTGGTCATAACCTGGAATTCAGGACGCAAGGGCGATTCACAGCCGGCGGTCCCTCTGATTGGGTTACAGTCTTATTGGGATGAAAAAATGACGAATTAGTCTCATTTTCTAAAAGGTCGAAGTGCTTTACTCGACTTCTTGGACTTACTAGACTTATTGGACATCTTTATGAAGTTACCGGAAAATTTTCAATTCAGCCAGGGATCACTGCAAGCCCATGTCGACTGCCCGCGATTATTTCAATTGCGTTATATCGAACGATTGGCGTGGCCGGCACCGGAAGTCGAACCGGCCCTAGATAATGAACGTTATATGCAATTGGGATCGGATTTTCACCGCTTGGTACAGCAGTTTTTAATAGGTATTCCCACGGAGCGATTGGAACAAACCGCCGCGCAAGATTTACGATTGGCTCAATGGTGGCAAAATTTCCAAGCTAATGGCCCAAATCTGTCTGGCTATACGCATCATTTTGAGAAGACTTTATCGGGGAAAATGGGGGACTTTCGAGTTGTAGCCAAGTATGACCTGATCGGGGTTGAGGACGTAAGGGAGGAGAGCCAAAGGAAGGTGGTCATCTATGATTGGAAGACATCTCGGAAATTACCTAAACGGGAGTGGCAAGAAAAAAAGTTACAAACGCTGGTGTATCCGTATTTGTTGGTGAAAGCGGGGGATCAGTTGAATGGCGGCCAGCCTATTACACCGGAGCAAATCGAGATGGTGTATTGGTTCAGTAATTTTCCAACAGCACCGATGAAGTTTCGGTATGATCTGGAAAAATTCAAAGCCGATGAAACCTATATTTCTGGGCTGGGTGAGAAGATCAAGGGTCTGAGTGAAGATGAAGCCCCCAAAACAGAAAATGAAAAACGCTGCAAATTTTGTGTCTATCGGTCGCTTTGCAATCGCGGAGTTTCGGCTGGAACATTGGATGAGTTAGAGGACGATTTAGATGAAGTGGATGGGTTTGATTTCGAGTTGGATTTTGAGCATATTACGGAGATTGAGTTTTAATTTTACCGCAGAGACGCAGAGGGCGCTGAGAGATGGAAATTAATGAGATAACCCGAGAAATTATTGGGGCGGGTATTGAAGTTCACAAAGCTTTAGGTCCAGGATTATTGGAATCTTCTTACGAAGAGTGTTTGTGCAAAGAATTAGAGTTAAGGGGAATAAAATTCAGGCGACAAGAGCCACTACCAGTCACTTATAAAAATCATGAACTTGATTGTGGGTATCGTTTAGATTTAGTAGTTGAGAAATCTGTCATAGTAGAAATCAAATCTATTGAAAAACTCCTCCCAATACATGAAGCCCAAATATTGACTTACATGAAACTTGGGGGTTGGAAAGTTGGCCTGTTGATAAATTTCAATGTGCCACTCCTGAAACAAGGGATCAAAAGGAAAGTATTAGGTCTGGAAGAACCTTCTTCACCTAAAAAACTCCGCGCACTCCGCGACTCTGCGGTGATATATGAAAAAGTGGATTGAACCCCTAGAAATTACGCCGCCATCCGATTTGCAGGATTATATTGGCGGTCATCCCCTCGTGGCAGAGATGCTGGTACAGCGAGGGATTACGGAGGTTAAAGCAGCGCGAGCATTTCTTGATCCAGCCCATTACGTCCCTGCCCCAGCGACAGATTTCCCTGATATGGAGAAGGCCTGTAAGCGAATCGAGGTAGCGATTTCGCGGGGGGAAACAATTTTGGTGTGGGGCGATTTTGACGTCGATGGACAGACGTCAACGACGCTGCTGGTAGAAGGATTGCGTGATTTGGGGGCTAAAGTGGAATATCACATTCCGGTGCGAGCTACTGAAGGCCATGGCCTTCAGATTGAAATGCTGAAAAACCTTCCAGGTTTTGAAAACCTGGAAGGTTTGGGTTTAATCATAACCTGTGATACTGGTATCGCTGAACATGAAGCAATAAACTATGCACAATCAAGTGGAGTGGATGTCATCGTCACGGACCACCATGAACTTGCAGAAACGTTGCCGAACGCTTACGCCATCATCAATCCCCACCGGCTACCCGAAGGACACCCCCTCGGCACGCTGCCCGGTGTCGGAGTAGTTTATAAACTCATCGAAGAACTCATTGCTCGCCACCCACAATCCACAACCTTCAACCCTGAAAAATATCTTGATCTCGTCGCCCTTGGCATCGTCGCCGACGTCGCTGAGCAAACCGGGGATGCGCGCTATCTGCTCCAAAAAGGGTTGCAGGTTTTGCGGAACACCACCCGGCTGGGATTGAAGATCCTCTACGAGATCGCCGAGATCATTCCAATGCAGCTTGATGAGGGGCATATCGGGTTTGGGATTGGGCCGCGGTTGAATGCCTTGGGAAGGCTGTCGGATGCCAATCCAATTGTGGCGTTTTTTACTACCGAGGATCTAGGTCGGGCGCGAATACTGGCTCACCAACTAGATGGACTAAATGAACGCCGCAAGCTATTGACTGATCAGGTTTATCAGGGGGCGTTGGCGCAGGTTGAACGCGATCCAGCTTTGCTAAATTTCAATGCCCTAGTGCTGGCGCATCCCGGCTGGC
The DNA here is from genome assembly GCA_964453155.1 of uncultured Anaerolineales bacterium. Taxonomy (GTDB): domain Bacteria; phylum Chloroflexota; class Anaerolineae; order Anaerolineales; family UBA11858; genus CAYVQU01. The sequence continues at coordinate 5,106 of CAYVQU010000112.1, forward strand.
CCAAAGGAGTGATAGGGATCGTTGCCAGCCGGCTGGTGGAGAAGTTCGGGTTACCCACAATTTTGTTGAATATCCCCGAGGATGATGGGTTGGCCAGCGGGTCGGCACGGTCGGTCGCAGGGGTGAATATCATTGAAGCGATTGCGGCCCAAGCGGACTTGTTGGAGGGATTTGGCGGTCACGCTGGTGCAGCCGGGATGGCACTGCCGGTGGAGAGTATTCCTGATTTTCGGGTCAACCTCTCACGGACAATTCGGGGGATGCTGCCACCTGAAGGGTTGATCCCCACCCAAAATATCGATGCGTTTTTACCTTTCGATGAGATTAACCTGGAGTTGGTCAATGATCTCGAACGGCTGGCGCCCTTTGGGGCTGGTAATCCCCCGCTGACATTGGCATCCCGCAATCTAAATTTAGTCAATTCCACAAAAATTGGGCGCACTCAGGAGCATCTCCGCATAGTAGTTGAAGATGAAGATGGGATCGCTCAGAATATTCTCTACTGGCGCGGCGCGGGAGAACAATTACCCGAAGAGAATGCCCGTTTCGATCTGGCCTTTAAAGCGAGTTCAAACACATTCCGTGGCGAACGGCGCTTGCAGTTAGAGTGGGTCGATTTCCGCATCACTGAGGGGGCCGAAATCGCTATTCCAGCCCAAAAATCAGAACTCGAAATCATCGATTATCGCAATGAGCCCCATCCCCGAGCAATTTTGAACGGACTGCGCACCAAAATTGATTTTCAAATGTGGGCGGAGGGGCCAGCCCTCCAGAATGTGGGTGGGCAACCTCGCGATCAACTCTTACCGAGAGACCAACTCGTAATTTGGACTACCCCTCCCGGGCATTGGGAATTGCAGGCCGCGATCAAACAGATTCAACCCCAGACAATTTATCTATTTTCTAATGAACCGCAATTAGATCAACCCCAATCTTTTGTCACCCGGTTAGCAGGCTTAGTGCGCCATATTATTGCTCAGAAGGAGGGGAATTCAACTTTGCCCGAATTGGCTGGTTTAATGGCTCATCGCGAAGGGACAGTTAAGATGGGACTATTTTGGCTCGAGGCAAAAGGATTTGTTGAAATAGAATGGACATCCCCCATTGCCGTCAGAATCCATTCTGGAGAGAATCAAGAGAAAGACAACCTCGCAGAAATTGGCAATGAATTAAAAGCTATGCTCGCTGAAACCGCCGCGTATCGCAGGCATTACGCCCGGGCAACCAAAGACAGCTTATTTCCCCCATCAAATTAATTCCCACAATTTCTTAAAAATTGGGATTAGTATCTATTCTCAAATTCAATCCAACGTCAGATTTCGATATACTCAATCGGCTCCACTTACCCGGCGATTTGAAGTTAATAATGGATAAAGATTTCCGGGATTGGAATCGCCAATTGCTCCCAAAAAACATAATTAGAGATCAAAACAGGGAAAATAAAAACAAACACAACGCCCAAACCCAACAAAATGGTGCAAAATACGAAAGTCGATTTTTGGGAGATGACCCTTAACACATTTCCGGCAGCTAAGGCGACAAATGGCATCGTTTGCACCATGTAGGTTGCCTTAATCGTGTCGCCTTTTGTCGGTTTGGGATACTGGATTAAGAACCATAAATATCCACTTATCGAAATAAACATCATCAGGGCCGCGAAAGCGAAACCTGCTGTTTCTGGGCTGATCGTTTTTGTCGATAAGCTTCTTAAGAGATAAACCCCACTCCCCAAAACCCCAAACATTAGCAGCAGGGATGGAAAAACGGCCACCAAATTTACTTTCCCCAGATATGAAATTACCGCCGGAATATTCGTTTCCAACCAGTCAGGGGTGCCCTTTTTCAGATGATGCAACAAGAGTCGCCCCCCCAGAAATTCATTCGTTTCTAGATTCCGCCCATACGCATTGAAGTACGCCCAATAATCACCCCAATAATCAGCATAAAGTGTGGGGACAAACTGGTTTAGAAATACTTCCCTAAATGGGGTCCTAAACAATAACCCCCACCCTTGACCGGTATAGAATTCTTGGGGTTGATTTGCTAACGAAAAGGTTTCCCCAGGTTTACGATTAAAAGCCGTAAATGTTCCGTAATCCGCTTTCAAATGGAGATAAAACCAACTGCCTACCAAAAATGAAATCCCTACCGCGCTTGAGAATTTCAGTATATAGGAAAATAACAATTTTTTGCGAAAACCAGCGATTAACACAAATATTCCAACCGCGGGGAAGAGGAAAAATCCCCACTGACGGGCCAGAGCGGACAATCCGAGCAGAACACCCAACCCCACAATTCGGGATTTACGATCATCACCAAATTCGAATATGAGCAAGGATTGATACATGATCAGAACAGCCAAAAACACAATTTGGGGCTCGCCGCGAATAAACGCAAAACTCTTATAAAAAACCGGTGAAATCGCGATAAAAATGAGGGTGGAAAACTTTAATACCCAATTATTGGGCAGAATCAAATCGCAAATTCTTAAAAGGTAAAAAGTCAGCCCAACTGAGAGTAAAAAATTCGAAAATTGCGCAATTTTTAAGACCAAATTCAAGTCTAATTTACCCGTCGCATACAGCAGCGCCGGTATTATGTAAGGCAATGGGGGCGAGAAAAACTCACCGGTTTCGGCCAGGGTTGGAAAACGCCATTCTGATAAGATCTCAATATATTTGATATGCTCCCAGGCATCGTACCCAACATAGGGAACATGAATCAGGGCATTCAATAAAACGATCAGGTTTAAAAGTAAAAACACGCTCAGTAGCGGTATCGATAATCCGTTTTCATTTTGAAAAGGAGTAATGAAATATTTTTTCAATTTAGAACCTCCAAAACGGGGCGATTAAATCACAAATCAAGCCAGGTGTCAGGTGATTTACAGAAATTGGGATTCGTTTGAGGGTAAAATCCTATTAATTAGCTAACTTTTTATTCAATCAGATCCATTGGAGACCGCCGTGCAACATGAAATAACGACTACCACCCCACTATTAGACCAAAATGGAAATCTTACTCAGATAGGCTGGGCCCGATACCCGCTCTTAGAATGCAACCTTGAAAATGTCGCATTCTATACCCCCATTTGGCGGTGGCTGCAATTCGCCCGGGTTAAAGTTTGGGATTATTATGCCATTTTCACGCCTACCCGGTTTTTCTCGGCGACGATCGCCAACCTGGGTTACGCGGGGAACGTTTTTGTCTACACTCTGGATTTTGAGACCGGCAACCTACATGAGGAGGGGTTGGTCATCCCGTTGGGGCGCGGGGTATCACTTAGTCGCCAGACCGTGGGAGTTTGTGAATACCAGGGACAGGGGGTTCACCTGAAATTCGAAACCACTCCGAATTCCAGAGAAATTTTCGTCGATTGGCCGGGCTTCCATGCAGGGCGCGGTATTCATACCGAGATTAGCCTTCAGCAGACGCAAACGCACGAATCAATGAACATCGTCATCCCGATCCCAGGGAAACGGTTCTACTACAACCATAAAATCAATTGTCTCCCGGCTACCGGTCATCTCAAATACGGTGATATCAATGAAACACTGACGCCAAATTCATCACTCGGTCAATTGGATTGGGGGCGTGGCGTGTGGGAGTACTCCAGCTTTTGGAATTGGGCCAGCGCATCGGGTTTCCTCCCCGATGGACGCACGGTGGGTTTGAACCTGGGAACTGGATTTGGAGATACCTCCGCGGCGACCGAGAATTCCCTAATTCTAGGCGGGCGAGTCCACAAACTGGATCAGGTTTCATTTGAATATGATCCAACCAATTTTATGAGACCCTGGAAATTCAAGGACAATGAAGGCCGCCTGGATTTGGATTTTACCCCCTTCAAAGATCGTTTCGCAGCGACTAAACTCATTGTGATCGACAGCAAAGTTCACCAGCTATTTGGGCGTTACACCGGCAGAGTTGTCAGCGATGACGGCGAAGAAATCATCCTGGATGGCTTGATCGGTTTTGCCGAAGAACATCAGGCCCGGTGGTAAAATCAAAAAAGTGCGGCCCAGGATGCTGAGCCGCACTTTTTGCCATTTGAGTTACGAACCTCACCTAACAATAAGGAAAGCCAATGAACTTTGATGATTTATATTCAGCCGCCAAAGCTGTCGTCAACCCCTGGAAATTATCAGATTATGCTGAATCTGGGGGTGTGGGCGCGGCCATATTGACCGCAGATGGCAACATCTACCCTGGGGTTTGCATCGATACCAGCAGTTCGATGGGATTCTGCGCTGAACACGCCGCGGCGGCCGCGATGATCACCGCCGGAGAGAATCGGGTAGTCAAAATGATCGCAGTGGGTTGGGATTATCAAGTGATGCCGCCCTGCGGCCGCTGCCGGGAGTTTATCAGTTCGCTGCATCCAGACAATAAGGAGGCTGATGTTATGATTGCTGAAAACAAAATCCTTACGCTGCGGGAGTTGTTGCCCTATGATTGGAAATCGTAATCGCACCAGAGTAGTTTTTCTGATTGTCAGTTTGCTAGCCATATTTATTGGGAGTTGTCAAACCATGTCCGTTCCAAATTCTGGAATTCTCCCCGCATCGCAGATCATACGCGGCGACCTGGCCTCTCAGATTGATGCTTTCATGAGTGATCACGAGCAAAATGGGTTTTCGGGCGCGCTGCTCATTGAGCAAAACGGAGAAATCATCCTGGCCAGCGGGTATGGCTATGCCAATCGGGCTGCCGAAATTCCAAATACGACCGAAACCGTGTTTGATATCGGCTCGGTCACCAAACAATTTACGGGGGCGGCCATCCTAAAATTGGTGGAACAGGGCAAAGTCCAAATTGATGACCCCATCGCTAAATATTTTGAGGCTGTACCTGCTGACAAAGCCGCAATTACCCTCCATCAACTACTCACCCATACCGCGGGATTCAAAAGTGATCTGGCCGATGATTACGATCCAATTTTACGCGCCGAATATATGGATTTGGCACTGAACTCAAAGTTGGATTTCGAACCCGGGGAAAAACACAGTTATTCCAACGCTGGTTACAGCCTATTGGCCGCGATCATCGAAATTGTGACCGGGGATTCTTACGAGGCATATCTGCGCGCTAACCTGCTTGAACCATCGGGAATGACCCAAACCGGTTATCTCTTACCAGAATGGGATATAGCGCAACTAGCTCACGGCTATGGGGGCATCCTGTTTCAAAGCAAAGATCAGGGCACACCGCTGGATTATCCCTTTGCTGAGGATGGCCCCTATTGGAATTTGCGGGGGAATGGGGGAATTTTGTCGACCGCTCAAGACATGTACCGCTGGCATAAGGCCCTCGAAGGTGACCAGATTTTATCGGCCGAATCCAAAGTAAATCTGTTTGCTCCCCATGTTCATGAAGGTTTCAAGGAAGAGAGTTATTATGGGTACGGCTGGGTGAATATTCCAACCAGCAGGGGCACCACTTTGATCACCCATAATGGCGGCAATGGCATCTTCTTCGCGGATATGCTCAGATATGTTGACGAGAGTATTATGATCTTAATCGTCTCAAACGCAGGGAAGCCGAACGCCACCGAACTAAGTTGGCAAATTGCGGAAATGATCTTTGAATAGGTGCTGAATATGAAAACAAAATTTCGCTGGTATTTCATCTTTTTCTCGCTTTTACTGGTAGGTTGTGCCATGGATAATTCTGAATTTGCACCTCACACGAATGAAATCGATCTTGATCGGATGCTGATCGTATTGTCCGCGCCTTCGGTCAACAACGACTACTATGCCGACGTCCACCAACAAATCATTGATTTTCAGATTGACTACGCCAACATGATCATCGACAACGACAACGTCATTATCGTCGTAGATCGCCAAACGCGGCCTCTTTTCGATGGCAAAGTTCCGGCGGATATTTTGCTCGAAGGCAATATCGAAGATATCTGGGTGCGTGATTTCACCACGGTCAATCCTCGCTACCCGGTTCGTTTCAAATATTATCCTTCCTATTTTGAGCGAGTCACCGATGGGGTTTATATTCAAAATACCTTTGAACGGTTCGCCAAATCCTGGAACGTGGACTTTGAAGAGACCGATCTGATCATCGATGGGGGCAACATTGTCGACAACTACAATAATATGGCCATTACTACCGAACGTTTTTTAGAAGACAACAATTTGACCTATGAAGCGGGATTGGATGTCTTGGCCGATACTTTAGGAACTGATTACGTCGCCATAATTCCATATGACGATGATGTCATGGGCCATGCCGATGGGATGGTCATGTTTGCCGAAGAAAACAAGCTGCTGTTAAACAAATACGATGAACCATTTCGCTCCCAAGTTTTAGAAGCCCTAAAAGGTGGTTTGCCAGCCACGGTAGAGATCATCGAAGTTGAAGCCGATTTCGACGATTCCGTTTGGGATGTTTTTGCCTCGGCCTGTGGGATTAATCTCAACTCCACGATGACTTATGAGCACATTTACGTTCCTGTTTTCGGTGGGCCGCTTGATGATCAAGCAGTCGAAATAATTACGGTGAATACGACGAAAACGGTTCATAAGGTGGATGCCAGCGGCGTTTGTTTCATGGGCGGCAGCGTGCGATGTCTAAGTTGGCAGGTTGCCGGGGAAAATGCGAAGAAATTGATCGAGGCGGCGAGGGAATAAAGGCGTAAGAACCCGGTTGCTTGGAGCAACCGGGTTCCTTTTAAGAATAAATCATGCCCCAAGTTCAACTTTTCCCTAACACCTATTACCACATCTACAACCGCGGCAATAATGGAGAAACTATCTTCATCGAAGAGCGGAACTACCGGTATTTTTTACAATTGTATAGAAATCACATCACACCAATCGCAGAAACTTATGCATACTGTTTGTTGCGGAATCATTTTCATTTTTTAATCAGGCTAAAAGACCTTCAAGGTTTCGAAAACCTTGAAGGTCTGGCGGACGGCAGAAAAAATAGTCAACCATTTGCGAACTTCTTCAACGCATACACCAAAGCCTTCAACAAATCCTACAATCGCACTGGATCGTTATTTGAGGGGAGATTTAAACGAAAACCCGTTACAGATGATCGCTATTTCCAAGCATTGGTAATATACATCCACCAAAACCCAGAAAAACACGGCCTGATTGACGATTTTCGCGATTGGCCATATTCATCTTATCAAGCCATCACCAGCCAAAAACCAACCCAAATATCTAAAGGTGATGTCCTGGCTTGGTTCAATGGAAAGCAGAATTTTGAAGATTTTCATCGCCAAGGATTTGATTCTGAAATTATCACCAAAATAATTGAGAACGACTTTATCTAAAAAAAACCAGGAACACGGTTGCTGCGAGCAACCGTGTTCTTCAAAGGAGCACACCATGACGACAAACATCCGCTGGGGCCTGCTCTCCACCGCTCGCATTAACCGGCGAGTCATTCCCGCCATCCGCGCATCGCAGCGCGGCGAACTGGTCGCAGTTGCCAGCCGCTCGCTTGAAAATGCCCAAACTTACGCCAAAGAATGGGAAATCCCTCAAGCCTTCGGCAGTTATGAAGCAATGCTCGTTTCCGGCGCCGTTGATGCCGTTTACATCAGTTTGCCCAACCATTTGCATGCCGAGTGGACAATCAAGGCCCTCCAGGCTGGGGTTCATGTTTTGTGTGAAAAACCTTTTGCATTGACCTTGGACGAAGTCAATGCCATGATCGCGGCTCAAGCGGAAACCGGAATGGTGTTAGCCGAAGCTTTCATGTATCGCCATCATCCGCAAACCAAGCTCGCGGGTGAAATCGTCAAATCAGGAAAGTTAGGAGAAATCGCACTGGTTCGGGGCGCATTCGATTTTGCCTTCGCCAGCCGGCAAAACATTCGCCTTGATCCCAAAGTTGGCGGTGGCTGCCTCTGGGATGTGGGTATCTACCCGGTGAGTCTGGCCCAATACTTCATGGGCGGGGCCCCAGAAACCGTTTCTGCGACCCTATGGATCGGCGATACCGGCGTCGATGAAACCTTCGCTGGGCAAATGACCTATTGCGGGAATCGCCTGGCCCAAATCAGCTCAAGTTTCCGCACACCGTATCATACTTTTTTCGAAATCATCGGCACCGCGGGGCGCTTACATATCACCAGGCCTTTTACGGGCGTTGAAGATAACACAATGACGTTATTCAACGCCCAGGGCGAAGCAGAAGTGATTCCCGTCCCCCCAAAATATCTCTACTTGGGTGAAATCGAGGATATGCACGCCGCAATTCTGGATGGAAAGCCAAATTATCTCTCTCTGGCTGAGACCCGCAATCACGTCAAGACCGTGTTGGCGTTGTATGAGGCCGCCCGGACGGGAACAGTGATCCGTCTGCAGTAAACAGTAATCAATACCCTGAAAAATGTCGACTGATCACTGATTACCGATTATTGCTAACTGAAAACCAATGACCAAATCCACTCCTGTTTCCATAGCATTAACTGAACAAGATATTCCCCACCGCGTTTTCATCCATCCAGGCCCGTTGAAATCGTTGGAACAAGCCGCAGAAGAACGTAACCAACGGCCGGAACAAATTGTCCGCAGCATTTTGTTTCGAGCATCAAAAGGCGAATACGTGATGGTGTTGATGGCCGGGCCGCAGCAAATCGATTGGAAGACTTTACGCCAATATTTGGGCACCAATCGGGTAACCATGGCGAAGCGTGAAGAAGTTTTAGCTGTCACCGGGTACGAATTGGGGGCGGTGGCTCCTTTTGGATTACCGCATCGCCTGCGCGTCCTGGTGGATGTGTCGGTCCAAAACGAAGCAGAGATTTCTTTGGGCTCTGGGGTACGCGGGGTCGCGATCATTATGAAATCTGCGGATTTGCTGACCGCCCTCGGTATGGTTGAAGTTTGGCAATTTTGTGGAGCGAACTGCTAAATTATGAGATTACTTGAAATTACACTCGCGGCGTTATTGGCTATACGAATTATTTTTCCGTTTCGTCAGCACATCCGTTGGAAAGATGCCCTTTCACTGCTCATTTTAGGGATAATGCAGATTCAAATATTCATTGAAGGTTACCGGTGGCAACTCATCCCCCTTTATGGCTTGGCTTTGGGAGCCACGGTTATCTTGTTGAGAAATCGGACCACCCCCAAATCTAAACCAAAATCGGCGTCAACCAGGAATTTATTCGTTATCTTTGGTGGTCTGGGTCTCCTGGCGATTGCCATCCTACCACCCATCCTACTACCCGTTCCCACGACTCCCGCCCCAACTGGCCCCTACCAGGTCGGGACAACCACCCTTATGTTGGTTGATGAGAACCGTGAAGAAACGTATTCCGATCAAGAGAACGAACCTCGCCAGATCATGGTTCAATTCTGGTATCCGGCTGAACCAGTTAGGGGGCAAAAAACCGCGCCTTGGATGGAGAACATGGAGGTGATGGGTCCGGCTATCTCCAATTACCTGGGGTTTCCGGATTTCTTCCTGGATCATATCGAGTATTCGCGTGCCCATGCTTATGCCAAGACCCCAATTTTGCAGGCCGTTGGACCCTACCCATTGATTTTATTCTCACATGGTTGGAATGGCTTTCGAGCCCAAAATACCTTTCAAGTGGAAGAATTGGCCAGTCACGGCTACATCGTCGCCGCGCCCGATCACACTTACGGATCCGTAGCAACGGTTTTCCCCGATGGCACCGCGGCGCTCAACAACCGGATGGCCTTGCCAAGTGGGATGGGGCTGCCAGAGGTTGAATTCATGGTCGCCGCGCGGTTGTTAGGGCAGCAGTGGGCTGGGGATTTGAGTTTTATTGTGGATTATTTAGCTGGAAACCAGAGGAGTGCAGATGAGGGTTTGTTAGTTGGTCAGTTGGTCAGTTGGATAGATTTCGAGAAAATTGGCGTTATGGGACATTCCACTGGGGGTGGCGCCGCGATCCAATTTTGCGGGACGGACCCTCGCTGTCAGACGGTTTTGGGGATGGACCCTTATCTGGATCCCGTCTCTCCTGAGATTTTGGATGCGGGAGTAGAATCCCCCATCTTGGTAATGTTTAGCGAGGTCTGGGAAAATCGCCGCGGTGATAACATGATCATGTACGACCAATTCAGCACGCACATCGCATCACCCCATTATCGGTTTTACCTCACGAATACCGCCCATTTCGATTTCAGCGACCTGCCGGCATTCAGTCCGCTGGCCGCCAAATTTGGATTGAAAGGTACCATCAATGGGGAACGGGCTTTGCGCATCGTCAACGATTACACTCTTGCATTTTTTGACTTATATTTAAAAGGCCACACAAACACACTGCTTGATGGCCCGAATCTTTCCTATCCCGAGATAATTTGGGCGGATAAGTAGAAATCGATCGTTCGGGTGATGCATTTTCCGGTAAAATCAGCTAAACTTTAGAATCAATGGAATATGCTTCGCCCCTACTTGAAAAATGATTGCTGTTAATCTCGATAAAGTCACCGTCATTTACATCTCCGAACCCATTTTCGAGAATCTCTCCTGGGAAATTCACGACAACCGCGTCGCTGGATTAGTGGGACCCAACGGCTGCGGAAAATCAACCCTGCTCAAACTGATTCAGGGAGATTTAAACACCGAATCTGGATTTTTAAACCGTCAGCCCGGTTTGACGATTGGGTATTTACCCCAAGAACCTGAATTCAACCCTGAAAACACTGTCTGGACGGAGGTCGCGAGCGCTCACCAGGAACTTGCCCGCGTGGAATTAGAATTGGCCCGGGTCGAAGGAAAACTGGCCCAGCCTGAAGTTTACTCCGACGAGAAAAAATTGACGCGCACCATCGACCGGCAGGCCCGATTACTCGATCAATTCACCGAACTGGGCGGCCCCGGTTTTGAGGGGCATGTCCGCACGATCTTGAAAGACCTCGGTTTCACCGAGGATGATTTCAAATTGCCGGTAACAGTCCTCAGTGGGGGCCAGAAAAAATTGGTTGGCCTGGCAAAATTACTCATCACCCAACCCAAAATGCTGCTCCTGGATGAGCCGGACAATCACCTTGATTTAGCTGGTAAAGACTTCCTGGCCAATTTCATCCGCAATTATCCTGGCGCGGTTGTGATTGTTTCTCACGATCGCTACCTCTTGGATTTAGTTGTCGATGAAATCGTCGACCTCGAAGATGGGAAGCTCGAAGTTTATCCCGGAAACTACTCGGAATACGCCTTCGAAAAACAACAGCGATTGTTGCGGCAGCAGCAGATGTTCCAGGCCCAACAAAAAGAGATCACCCGCCTGGAGCAATCGGCCCAACGCCTGTTACTGTGGGGTAAAGTCCACGATAATGAGAAATTCATCAAGCGCGGTAAAAACATTCTCAAACGAATCGAGCGTATCGACCGGATCGACAAACCCATCCTAGAACGTCAGAAAATGGGGCTGGAACTCTCGGGTTGGCGAGGGAGCAATAAGGTATTGGAGATCAGAGATTTAGACAAATTCTTCGACGATGCCATTATTTTTGCAGGATTAGAGGCTACAATCTGGCGGGAAGAGCGCGTCGGGTTAGTGGGGCCGAATGGATCAGGGAAATCACTGCTATTCAAAATGATCTTGGACCAGGAAGCTTCTTCGGCTGGCGAAATCATCTTGGGTCCCAGTGTGAAAGTTGGCTATTATGCCCAGGAGCATCAAACCCTAGATTATTCCAAAACGCTAATTGATATCATACGTAACGCGACCCCCGTTTCCGAATCGAACGCGGTCGCATTTCTGGGCCGCTTTTTATTCACCTACGAACAGATGCGCGGCCCGGTATCCAATCTCTCTGGCGGCGAACGCAGTCGGCTCCAAATGGCCCTCCTGATGCTCTCCGGGGCCAACTTCCTGATGCTCGATGAACCCACCAACAACCTCGACATCCAATCGGCCGAAGTCCTCGAAGACGTCCTCGCCGATTTCGACGGCACTGTTCTGGTCATCTCCCACGACCGTTATTTCTTAGGAGGCGTGCAAAAATAACTTCCCATTTTGAGACGGCTGAACTAATCGGG
>CAYVQU010000113.1:0-16980 GCA_964453155.1 uncultured Anaerolineales bacterium
CTAGTTTTTTGCCTTATCATAATTCATGGCTTGAAAGAACGCAATTGGTATTATTTGGCGACATAAGTGCTGTTTTCTAGATTTTTTAGCTATGGAATTGCTCTGATTTCAGGACAGTGGCACTACTTTTCTTCGTCGGTATCAATGGGTTTTACAGTCATTACCTGGCTGCTGATATGTCCTTGATCGATAACGAAAGCTGCCGCCCCTCCCATTAGAGGCGTATCATCATCCATGACTTCAAACTGAAGTTCGTCATTCACCCAAGCCGTTAATTTCTGATCAGAAACCTGTAGTTTGAGTTGATAGGTCCCGTAGGTCTCCCATTCATAATCAACTTCTGCCAAAATGGTGTCGCCATCTAAAGCTTTCATCAGTCGGATTTTCTTACCCTTAACCAATAGGAGGGCATAGAAGCGTTTTAATCCTTGCACCCGGACGCCAATCCCGGCGGCGTCCATCAGCCAGGGAGTGATATCCGCTTCAACAACATAATTCTCCCACTCCCAGGTGCCCTGCATGAGGAGGCCTCGCCCTTCGTTCTGTACCAAGCGAAAGGGTTGTGGCCACCACAACTCCCACTGATCCATAGCATCCACCCAAGCCTGACGCCACACCAACGGCGGCTCCCAGCGTTCTTTCCCACCGATCGGGCGGGTCAGGACCACATCAGGAACGCCCTCCCAGTTTAGATAATCCAGGTAAAGGTTTCCTGATTCGCCAACAATTTCAATCCCAATCTCAGCGATGGGCTGGCTGTGGGTAGCGGGGATGAGCCATTCAATTTCAGTGTAGTCTTCAGCCACAAGTTCCTTTTCGGGGCCATAAACCACATCAAGTTGGTCGTCCTGATTGTAGACTTTGATGAAGAGTTTTAATTTCGATGCTTGATCGGCGGTGAGTCCAATTTCAACCATTTGACCCGAATAAAGAGTGGGTGAAGCCAGTAATTTATACCCTTTCATACCCAGCTCAGTGGGCAGAATGAAAGTTGGGGTGGAGATGCTGCCTTGATCGGTAAAACTAATTTTCAAGGCGCGTTCTCCCGTTTGACTAAACCCAATCACGTTTTCGAGGTGCGTGTTTCCATTTCCGGGCCGGAACCCCTGAACGCTGCCGGGATATTCAAAATGAAACCGGGCCCCATTTTTAGGTTTGAGCGGGGGTTCGCCGGAAATCGCTCGACCGATATTGACAATTTCTTGAGTCTCGATAACCGCGTCCGAGATTGAACGGCCGCCATCCGCAGCTGGCATATACAGGCGGTCGGCAACCGGGCCGCGCCAATCTTTGCCCTGCTCGAAGGTGGCTAAACCATCTTTGATGCCCAACAAACAACCCAAATTTCCAGAGTTGCAATCCGTATCCCATCCGGCCGTATTAACTACCAGCAAGGATTGGGCAAAATCGCTATCGCCATATAGCAGCCCCAGGATGATCAGGCCGTGGTTGGGCACCATGTGACAGTTCCCACCGTAGTTCTCATAATTGTACAATTTGGCCATCTTTGCCCGACCCAGGTGCCAGTCAGGTTCCCTGGCATGGAGTTCGCGCAGGTCGGCGATCAGGCGGTAGATGACGGAATCTCTGGGAATGTAGGAAATCCCGACCTCGATCAATTTTTGGATATCGGCTTCGACAAAGGCCTGGGCTTCCATAGCGGCCAATACTTGCGAGGCATAAATGGCCTCCCCATCGTGGCTGACGCTGGCGGCCCGTTTGGCCAAATCGGCGGCTAAATCTGGGTTACCCGGGGCGATCATGGCCCACCCGTCTATAAAGATTTGGGCCCCAATCTGTTCGGCAATAATTTTCCCATTGAGAGCCATTGAACCCGATTCGGGCGCCTGTATCCCATTTTTCAGCCGCAGAAAGGCGGTGTGCTCAGTCGAATTTCCTAAGCCCCCCCACCACAAGATGGCTTCCTCCTCAATAATGTAATTGAGCCAGGTTTGACCAATCTGAGCCGGAGTCAGCCCCAGGGAATTCCCATAGTCGGACATGGCCCGGAGGAACGTAAACGTACCGGTGATGTCGTCGTCGGTGACGACCAACGGGGGTTTCCCGGGTAGACGGTCATTGACATAATAATCAATCTCGCCGAGTTCTGCCATAATACGTTCATAGGTCCACCCCTCAAAAGGACGGCCGACATACACGCCGATAATCTTCCCTAATACGCCGGCATATACCCGGTCGGCATAGTCTGTTGGTAATGACATGGTCAACTCCGTTATGGAAAAAAGCAAATTGGATGAAAGTTTATCAGATAAACCGCAGAGTATGCAGAGAAATATTAGTAAAGCGCTGCGTTCTGGGGAGGGGTAAACGGTACAAAAACATTATAAAACTTTAACCGCTAACCCCCGCGAATTTCCCATTATTTGATCACTTTGATTCAAGAAATTGCAACAAATCTTCCCGGTTGGGCAGCGCGGGTTGAGCCCCTGTTTTGGTGACTGATAAAGCCCCCCCCACCAGCCCCCAAGTGATGGCGGTTGTTACGGATAAGCCTTCACTCAGGGCAACTGCCAGAGCACCATTGAAGGCATCGCCGGCCGCGACAGTATCAACGGCTTTAACTTTGAACGCAGGATAAAATGTTTCTTTGCCCTCAATCAGGGCGAAGGCACCTCGCCCGCCCATTTTGATGATGACATCCTTCACTCCGCGACTTTGTAAGGTTTTAGCAGCTTTAGCGGCATCATCCGACGAATTGATCGGAAAACCGACCAGAATTTCAGCCTCGGTCTCGTTGGGGGTGATGAGATCCAAGCAGGGGTAGATCTCTGGTGGCAGAATTTGGGCTGGGGCCGGATCGAGAATGACCTTGACGCCCTTCTCATGAGCGATTTGGGCCGCGGCAACGACCATCTCCAAGGGGATTTCCAGTTGGAGTAGTAGGATTTGAGCGGCATCCAAAACGGTGGCCAGTTTGCCAAGATCGGATTCACCCACCTTTCCATTGGCCCCTGGAATGACGATGATGAAATTCTCCGCGGAGTCTTCGACCGCAATGACGGCCACGCCTGATGAAACCGCCGAGTCCGTAGCGACTTGCTCATGATTGACTCCGGCCGCGCCTAAACCAGCTTTCAAGGTGGCGCCGAACCCATCGCCGCCGACCCGGCCAACCATAAATGTGGGGGCTCCAAGTCGGGCACAGGCTACGGCCTGATTAGCCCCCTTGCCCCCCGCAAATGTTTGGAAAGCCTGCCCAGCCAGAGTCTCTCCCGGCTGGGGCAGCCGCGCGACGCGGGCCACCAAATCCATATTGATACTGCCAAACACTGCAATACTCATTTATTATCCTTTTATGCCAAAGACTGTCGTCACGTTGATGAACGGTTTGCTGCTCAAAGGCAAGCGGGTATTTTTCACATACATATTAAAGAGGGCAACCGAAAATCCCATCTGAGAAATTCACTTGGACTTTAGATTTGTGCTCCTACAGGTTATCAACTTCGTCTCCGTTGGTGGTAGGCCGCAGCCGCCGCAAGCAGGCATAGCGGTATCAGCGCCATCATTAGGATGGGTTGTAAACCGCTAACGCCTTTAAACTGCACTAAGGACAGGGAAGTTGGGTCATTGCCCAGATCGGTTCCGGCTACAAAGTGGGTACCGCCTAATTCACTAACCGTCAGCCCGGTTTTCTGCAGGTTTTGTCCATTGACAATCACCCCCGCAACCAGGTCCCAACAATTCGGGTTAGTCGCCGGTGTGCATTCACTGATATCGGGGATGCATACGAGCTTCCCGTTGATCAGGGTATTGGTATTGCAATTGGTGTTGTCGTCAACCGGTATTTCCAAAGTCCAGGTCCCGGTGGCCGATCTGACAAAGAAGTCGTAGTAATCGGAGCAGGTGCCATCTACATGAGGAGCGATCCCATTACCGAACGGCTCGTTGTCGCGTCCAAAGCTGACAATCACGGCCGTCCCCGTACCGCCACTTAAACTGGCATCCCCCAGCGAAGCGCTATTGGTCCCGTCGGCCCAGGTGGATACGGGCGCGCCCAATCGCTTATCCCAATCCCCAGGGGGAAGGCCAGGATCATCGTCCGTTGGGTCTGGCGTGCCCCAATAATTTTGCCCCAGTTGGGCAGTGCCACCGCTGCTCGCATATGCGGTGGCGTGACCGGAGATATTGTTTGCATAGGCATTCAGCGTGCCGCCAGATTGATTAAAAACCGTGGTCGCACCGGTCAAACCCAGCCCTTTGACCCTGCAATTTCCACTGGTAACATTAATGGCCGTGCCGCTCGTCCAGTCAATATTGGCACCGGTGTTGCTCTGCAACGTAATGGTTTTATTGCAGGTTAAGGTATTCGTTCCGGCAGAGTGGTTGCCCCGCACGGTCACCGTACCCCCTGAGGGCGTATTGGCCACCGCGGACTGGACCGCCGTGGTATCGACATAGCAAGTCAGATCGTTACAGGCCGTGGTATCCAGGGAGAGGGTCCAGGCGCCCCGCCCCAGGGTGCCGGCGACGAATAAAGCATCTTCCGGATCAAAAACCAAATCCCAGGTGGGGGCATTGGGCAGTCCGGTACCCAGATCGTACCAGGTACCGGGATCACTCGTATACATCAGATAAACCCCGGTTGAACCCCCAACGACCACCGCGTCCCCCAGGGCGATTACCGATCGCAAGACAGGATCGCCAGACCCTGAAATTAAGTTGCCCGTCACATCTGTCCAGTTACCGCCATAATCGGTCGTCATCCACACCTGATCGGAGTCGATCGCGAAGGCTGTCTGCCAATGATCCGGGTTGAGGGCGACCCCATGAATGGTGCTGGCTCCAGTCGGTGAGGTGGTTATCGCTGTCGCTGGAGCATCGTCTGTCCGGACCAATACGTTACTCGCTGAGCCCGCATAAAGAATCGCCGGGTTGTTAGTGCCCCCACTGCGACCGCCATAATCGACCATATGGCCGCCGTAATAATTTTCATTGATCGGAGTAAGATTCGATAAAGTCACCTGTGTGACACTTCCGCCATGGTCCCACGATTCATACAGGCCATTGGCAACCCCAAACACCAAATTTTGATCGATCCGATTGACGACCACCGTGCTGTAATAATTGGGAGATATCGGTTCTCCCGTCAAGACCGTTAGGCTAGGGAATATTTCCTCGACCATGGTACCGGTGTTATCCCATTTCGTTTTCCGGAACATGGCGAGATTTTGGAAGCTGGAATACCGGAGGGATTCGTTGCTAGCAGCATGTGTGATGGTATCTACGGCCACATCCCCACCGTCTGCAGTGTGGAGGCTGTCCCAGGTGGTGCCGCCAGCAGGGGGCTGGTAGGTGGTCCCGGCATATTGGTTGCCACTGACGATCTTATTAGATAACGTGTCGTAGGCCACATCGTGAATTTCGGTGACCTGCAGGTTGCCGTTGAGCGAGAACCAATCGCCGGTGTTGCTGGCGGGATTGGTGCGGCGGTAGATGCCCCCGGCATTAACCTCGATCAGGTTACCGTTGGCGTCAAAGACCATTTCACGCGAGCCCGAGTGGGGTGCGCTGTTGTTGGCCGTCCCACCGCCCGGGATGCCAGCAACTGCGTCTGAGTGGGTCAGGTGCGCCCATTGTGGGGAGGGAATCGCGCCGGATGCGGCCACGGCGGCATCCCCCCGCCAAAGGTTGCCGGTGAAATCCATGGCACCAATATAGTTGGGGAAGGGGCTGTTTTGCCAGTCACCGCCCAGGTAAACCGTGGTTGGCACGGTGGGGTTGATCACGATCGAAGCGTGGATGCTACCTTGCTTTGCAGGGTTCATCCCAATAATCTGCTGCCAGGTACCACCACCTCCCCATGGGGTGAAATCACCGGAACCGTTCAAGGAGAACGTCGTTGAGTTATAGGCCTTAATGATCCACTGTCCATTTGCACCCGCAGTTCCCGAAACGCCCTGAAAATCAACCATATCACCAGTGACTAAACCATGTGGTGCAGGGTTTCCGATCATAATCGGAAACCCTGGTGATAAATGAAATATTGAAGTTGGTGCGCTGGCAGCATAAGTCCCTTGTAGATCCATTGGGGTCCAAGAGGTGCCGTTATCAGCAGAGTAAAAAAGCCCAACGGAGCGTCCATATTGGAATAAATTTACGAACACATGGTTGCCGTAAGCGGCGATCTCGATATTTTTCGTTATATCGTCGACGATCAAGGCATCCATGGCCGCGCTGCTGACTTTGGTCCAGTCCTCACCGGTGTCGGTGGAGCGATAGATTCCATTTGGCATTGCTCCAGACGAGCAAGCAGAAACGTATGTCAAGCCTGAGTAGAGTTCAGCGGGATTGGTAGGGTTTCCAGCTAAATCAAATGCGGCGCCAAGGATTGTCGGCGTCCAACTTGTGCCAGTATCGGTACTGTAAAAAACGCCGAAATTACCACAAAGAAATTGATCTGCAGTACTGCTTGATGCAACCAGAGTCGCACCCCGCGGCGCCACCCCAGAGATATTTTGCCCACCCGGCTGAGTTGTGATGGGAGTCCAACTTGCACCCCCATCGACGGTGCGCAGCAACCCAGTTTGGGCACCGCCGAAATGGTCAACGGCGGGGTTGCTATACCGGCCGATCCCCGCTACGAGGGTGTTGCGGGTCGCATCGGTGGGGTCAAATTCTAACGCGCCGATGGAGAGGGAGGCCTGGTTATCTGTCAGCGGGGTCCAGGTGGGGCTGGCTGCGGTGGCGTTGGTGGTTTGCCAGACACCGCCGTTCGCGGCACCGATATACAAGATATCGGGATCGGTTGGGTGGGCGGCGACCGTATGGATTGCGCCCGAGACTTCCTTATTGGCGATCCCATCGACCTGACCGTTGTAGGCTGGCCCTGGCCCTTGGGCCGTCCAAGTGCCGGGTATCGTACCGGATAGCGCGCTGATACCATTGGGATCACCCGGAGGACGTTCGTCGCCAAGATCGAACTCTAAATTTAGTGCTGTAACAGGCAGCATTGGGATTTTCCCAGGAGCAGCCAGTTCGCCCCCAATTCCCTGGGCCATAACCTCCATCGGCACAAACCCCGCCAGACCAAAGGATGTAAAAAAAAGCCAGACGACCAAACAGTTCATGACCATCCGAATGCGATGTTCTGTGAGCATGATACCTCCTCTTCTTGATCATGATCAATAAACAAGTGTATCACTTCTAAGCTACACTCAAAATGGGAATAAACTAACATTTCGAAGGGCAAAGTGTGTGACGGTTTTTCGCTGAAAATAACTAGTCAATTACACCTCTAGGGCGCCGGCACGGCAACCGAGGCGTTTGTGCTAATGACAGCGTAGGTACCCCCAGGTATGAAAGCAAGAAAAGATATGTGACAGACCAAAATTGCTCAGAATTTGGTGTCAACTTACCAAAAAAATATTTGGCTTCCAGGTCAACTAGAGACAAAACTATTGCGAGCTAATTGGGTTGGATTTTATCCCGCTATTCCTCAATAATGTATAACGTTACCGACTGCCCCGGGAATGATAATTCTTCTTCAGATGAGATGGTTTGCATGCCCAGATTTTCAGCTTTAGTGACTGCATCAAGCAACCATTTATCTGCCTGGACAGACTTTTGTCCATCAACGTTCAGGACGGCAGTTAGAGCAGTATCTTCCGTGTTGATAACCATTATCGTCCGCTTGCCACTTTTTTTCTTTCCAGCCTCACTATCCATAGCGGCATATACGTTCAATCCAGCCACACCGGAATCAGCATAAATTTGTTGATCGCCAAATTGACTGTACAGCTGATAGACATAGTATGTCGGTCGCACATCCCCAAAAGGCGCGATCAGCCCAAAACCAGATGAACTACCCGTACCGGCCAATAAAAAGTAATTGGCAATGAAGACCTCTTCAGAAATCATTCGGCCTAAAGCATCCGCCCACCAGATCGCATTGTAGTGTGAATCGGGGGTTGCTGCTCCCTGAACCGCATGGGTGTAATGTGAGTTCGTTTCGGTTACCCCAATTGGCAGTTCCCGGCCAGTTTTTTCCTGGATTAACGCCCGGAGGTATCGCACTGTCCGGTTCCATTCGGGCAATTCTTGCCGTAAATCTTCAATTGAAGCGCTCCCACTGCTTATCGATTCGGGAAATGGGTAGCGGTGATAGGTAACAATATCGACCATATCACCATTGGCTTCCAAAAATTCCACCATCCAATCGCGTCCAGAACTATCCTTGGGATTCGTTTCAAAATTTGAGGTATATGTGCCGTGCAATTCCGGCCCTAATAAGAGTATGTCGGGATCAACGGCCTTCATCGCCTCAGCGATGGCCCGCCATTCGCGGTTGAAACGTTCCGTGTCGAAAGAATCAACCGCGGGACGACCTTCGTACAATGTTGGCTCGTTACCGATGCTCCAATACTTGACATTGTAGTCTTTTTCAACATTGCAATAATGAACTAACGCAGCTGCAGTTTCTGGGGTGCCATTCACCATCCGCACGCTAATCGTGGGAATCGCCCCCATCTGCTCCAAAAATGTCATAAACTGGTCTATTTGGTATTCGTTGACATCGAAATTATCGCCCCACTCGCCTCCGGGCCAACGTAGATTCGTAACTTTGGAATCCAGGGCATAATCCATCATTCCGGCTGGAACTGCCGTCCACGGACCATGATTCGAACCATAAATCAGGGGGCTAATTGGACCCAGATCAATACCCGAAGCCACCAAAATCGACCCAGGGCTTGCGGTTGGAATTGGCTTTGAACTACAAGCTATCAAAAATAATAAGAGAACTAGAAGAAGAAAGGTTCGTTTCATGGGTTGGCCTCGATGATTAATTGTGATGTTAGTAATTTTGACGAGCCTAATTATAAGCGGTTACTCCGTAATATGGCCTACGATTTGATTCTCCGACTCACGAACGAACAGTAACCAGATTTGGTTTTGGTACCGCCGCGAACCGCCTTGGCGCAAGGCAGGTCAGGATCAATTTGGGTTGGTTTGCACCTCGAATCGAATGTATTAAAACCAATAGAGACCCCGTAATAAATCTTAAGCAAGTACTCGCAAACCAATTGCCAAAATGTATGGTTTTCGCCAGATTTCTGATGTTATCCTAATGTTTCTTGCAACAGGATATTATTACCTTTGCTTATAATAGGGTCATGAATCTTTCCCAAATTGTCCGCCTGCTAGGCAATATCCTAGGTCAAGTCCTAATTGAACAAGAATCCAATGATGTTTTTATTATTGAGGAAGACATTCGCAATCTTTCCAAAGAGCGAAGAGATAAAAATCCTAAAGCCCAGGAACAATTACAAACAAAGGTGGCATCTTTAACCTCCCAACAAGCTCGAGCGGTTGCTTCCGCGTTTGCTTTGTATTTTGATCTCATTAACTTAGCAGAGGAGAATGAGCGGATTGCGACCTTTAGTAAATCAAAAAAAGCCCAGGGAATATCAACCGGTTCAATTAAATCTGTTATAGAAAATTTCAAGGCTCAAGGGCGATCTGTCGAGCAAATTCAGGAAATGGTGGAAAGTCTAGATATCGAATTGGTCCTAACAGCTCATCCAACGCAGGCCAAACGGCGTTCATTACTATCAAAACTGGTACGAATTTCTCAGCTATTGAAAGAGCTGACAGGCATTGCCCCTCAACATACTGGTAAGGATGAAATTCTCAACGAACTTTATGCAGAAATCAGCACCTACTGGCTTACTGAAAGAGAACGTACAGCCAAGCCCCAAGTAACTGACGAGGTTCGTACGGGGCTCTATTTTGTCGATGAAGTGTTCTGGGATGTAATTCCACTTATCTACCAGGAATTGGAAGAAGCATTAGCCGACCATTACCCAGGGGTAAAAACACCCACTAAATGGTTAGGACTCGCCTCCTGGATGGGAGGGGACCGAGACGGGAATCCGAATGTCACTCACTCAATCACTGCTGAGACCCTCCGCCTCCATCGCGGTTTAGCCATTGAGAAACATCGCAAATCGATCCAGAAATTGGCACGCAAACTTACTTTTTCAGAACGGTCATTTCCTCCCCCGGTTTCTCTAACGGAGTGGTTCCAAAGTCGTAAACCGTACCCCGAGCATGTTACCTATTTAGTATCGCGCTACAAACATGAACCGTTCAGATTAGCGCTATCGCTCTTGGCGTCCGATTTGCGGTTCGCATCACAGGAAGACATGACCTCCCATTTACTGTCGGATGATCTGCACCAGGCGAGGGTTCAATTGCGCCCACTGTTATCCCCCATAAAAATCATTTCCGATCACTTACCCGAAAAACTGGGGAAACCGACCATCCAAACCTTAGAACAACAACTTAATATTTTTGGTTTACATGCAGCCCGATTAGATATTCGGGAGGAAGCCGCGCGGATAAATGCAGTTGTGGGCGAAATCCTCAGAGCATTGAATATGACTCCAAATTTTGAGGATACCTGTTCAGTAGATCGTATCGAGCATCTCACTTCAATGCTTGAAAATCCGCCTCCAATTTTAGCTGCCCATCCCGGAGTGACCCCTGATACGGCTGAGACATGGGCGGTGTTTAAGTTGATCAATCGGGCCCAGAAACTATATGGCAAAGATCTTTTTGGTGCATTTGTAATTTCGATGGCCCATTGTCCGGCAGATGTACTAAGTGTGCTACTTTTAAGCAGATGGTCAGGGTGCCAGGAAAATTTGATGATCACCCCCTTATTTGAGACGGTGGATGATCTTCAAAATGCACCAGAAACACTGGATTTTCTATTTGAACACAGTCTCTATCGCCAACACATCCAAGAAAACGGTAATCATCAAATGGTCATGATCGGTTATTCAGACAGCAATAAAGACGCTGGTTATCTTTCGGCAAATTGGAGCCTATACCAAGCTCAGGAAAAAATTGCCCGGGTTTGTAGCAAACATGGGATCAAACTCACGCTATTTCATGGGCGAGGTGGGACGATTGCACGTGGTGGAGGACCAGCAAGCCGGGTCATTCTGGCCCAACCACCTGGGACAGTCAACGGACGTTTCCGTTTAACCGAACAAGGAGAAACGATCACTTCTCGATATTCGAACCCCGATATGGCCCACCAGCAATTGGAACAAATGGTGAGTGCAGTATTAACAACATCTTTACCGCCAGAGAAAACTAGGCAGATACCCACTTCCTGGCGAAATGAGTTGGAATTAATGAGTAACGCTGCCCGTCAGGCTTATCGTGGATTAGTATATGATTCTCCTGAGTTTATGAAATTCTGGCAACAGGTGACTCCGATTCATGAAATCACCCAATTGCGGATCGGTTCTCGCCCTGCGGCGCGCCAACCAGGAAGTCACCAAGTCAAGAAAATCAGAGCAATCCCTTGGGTCTTCTCTTGGCTGCAAACCCGCTTCAATCTTCCAGGATGGTTCGGCTTAGGCACTGGTTTAGCAACTTCTTCAGAGGAGCATCTGAAGAAAATGTATGCTGAATGGCCATTTTTCAAAGCACTCCTTGCCAATGCAGAAATGTCTTTGCAAAAGGCCGATCTGGAAATCGCAAAACAGTATCTCTCCCTCGTTGATGATCAGGATATTGCCAATGGCTTCTACCAAACAATCTCCTCAGAATACGAGTTGACGAAAGAACGCATCCTTGCAATCACTGGGAATGTGAAACTCCTTGACAATGAACGAGATTCACAACGCTCAATCCAGCTCCGCAACCCTTACATTGATCCCCTTAACTTTATTCAAGTCGAAACACTTCATCGGCTCCGTGCTATCGAAGATCAAACCGGACCCCAGGCTGAGGAGCTTCAAAATATCATGGTACTGACAATAAATGGTATCGCTTCAGGCTTACGTAATACGGGTTAATTCCCTAAAGTGCCCTACCCATTAAACCCGTAGGCGTATGGGTTTTTGAGCAAACCCGGTGATTCTCTTCCAGCTAGCATCCTAACAAAACATTTTTGCTAAGTGATTCGCGCCGCGCACCCTCCATCCGAAGCCAAGTCTGCTCCAATTTGACTAAGCGTCCCAAAAAAAATCTACCGAATATCTGTTTAATTTAATTTGCCATTATAATGACAATGCAACCTCGCACATCAAAACTTTCGTCAAATTTCGGAGAAACTATGCCCCAAACACAAAATCGTTCGGTCAAGATCTGGTTATTCATTTTTGCATTTATCGTTGGATTTTTAATCGTCTTTGGCGGTTATGTCCGCCTGACCCGGTCGGGATTATCGATCGTGGAATGGGACCCGGTGAGTGGCGTGTTGCCCCCGATTGGCGAACAGGCTTGGCTGGCAGAATTTGAAAAATATCAGGAATCGCCCGAATTCCAACTCATCAATGCCGATATGGAAATGGACGGGTTCAAGATCATTTTTTTCAATGAGTGGCTGCATCGTCTCGTCGCTCGGCTGGCGGGGTTTGCGTATGCGATTCCGGTTTTTTACTTCTTATTCAAGGGCGCCATCCCCCGCAAAGAATTCGGGATTTATGTGGTGATGGGACTGTTATTTGTGGGTCAGGCCTTCATGGGTTGGTTCATGGTGGCCAGCGGATTGGTGGACCGCCCCTCAGTGAGTCATTTACGGCTAACTCTCCATTTACTACTGGCCCTGACGCTATTAGGTTTGAGTCTGTGGGTTGCTCTCGGGCATCATTTCGGGTTTCCGGCTGCGAAAAATAAAGCCAAGTGGTCCGCATTCTCCCGGGTCGCGCTACTGGGCTTAGTCATCCTATTGGTTCAAATTTCATATGGCGGTTTCACAGCGGGGTTGAAGGCGGGTCATATTTCGGATAGCTGGCCCACGATGTTTGGCCGGTGGCTGCCCCCAGGGTTATTTGTTTCGGTCCAAAGTCTGTATGAGTTGCCGCAAACGGTGTACTTCATTCATCGTTGGTTCGCTTTCGTGGCCTTAATCGTAATGATCGGCATTTACAACAATGCTCGCCAGCGCGGGATTGACAAAGATATTGTCTCTGGGCTGCTCTGGGTGCTGGTGATAGGTTGTGTCCAGATTCTGTTTGGAATCTTCGTAGTGTTATTCCATGTTCAGATTTCGCTGGCTTTGTTGCATCAGGCGATTGCGATCGTATTATTCGCCTTGGCGATATTTTTCATTCACCGCTTGCGGGCTTTGGATCGCCAGCATTTATCAAAATAAAAACAAAATGAACGCAGTTTTTCATGATAAACGCAGATTTTTAAATTCTTCATCAGCGTAATCTGCGTCCAAAATTTGCACTAAGAATATTCAAAAACGATTAAAATGTGAATCGGCCTTATCAAATTTGATCAGGCCGATTTTTATATCACCGTATCCAGCACGATGGCTAGGAAGATTAACCCCAAATACATACTCGAATAACGGTACATTCGCCAGGCAACTTTGTTTCCTTCCAACTTGATCACACGCCAGGCGGTGTAAATCAACCCGCCCCCAAACAAGAGCGAAGCGGCCAGATAGATGCTCCCGGTCATCCCCAAGATGGGCATCACTAGGGTTAGGGCGACCAACCCGATCGTGTAGATGAATATTTGCTGCCGGGTTTCTTTTTCACCGCGGACGACCGGCAACATCGGAACTCCGGCCCGAGCATAATCTTTCATACGGACGATGGCCAAAGCCCAGAAATGAGGCGGTGTCCAAAAGAAGATGATCGCAAACAGCAGCCAGGCTTGGAGATCCAAGGATCCGGTTGCGGCTGCCCAGCCCACCATCGGCGGAATCGCCCCAGCCCCACCGCCAATCACAATATTTTGGACCGTCGCTTTTTTGAGAAACAGACTGTACAAAACGACATAATAAACCGCGCCAACTAGAGATAGAAAAGCGCCCAGAAAATTAACAAATCCGGCGACCAAATAAACCCCGATAATACAAACCGCAATGCCAAACGACAAACCTTCGGCGGGAGTCATCCGTCCTGCGGCCAGGGGACGTTTGGCCGTGCGCTGCATTAATTGGTCTAAATTACGGTCGATGTATTGATTAATGGCACTGGAACCCGCCGCAGCCATCCCGCCGCCAACCATGGTCCAAAAGGTGAGGGCCAACGGCGGAAAACTACCATACCCCATCACCAAACCCGCATAGGTGGTGGTTAACAACAACAAAACAATGATGGGTTTCGAGAGCGCGACGAAATCTCGCAAGCGTTGACGTACATCAAAGGATGGGAAAGTCGAAGTTTGGGGCCGGGAGAATAACCCGGTTACGATAAACAAGACCAGAAAGGCGAATATAAATACCCAAACCGTCCCCGAATGCAACCACTGAATACCATTAGTTTGACCGATTGAAAACCGCGCCCCGGTAAATATCAGAGCAAAAAACAAGGTTGCCACTGAAGTTACCACCGGCAGCAGAGCTGGATGGTCACGATGGGTGCGCCAGGCCTCGAAGACCAACGCAGCCATGCCAATTAACGTCACCCCCACAGTGATACGATGGACCAATTGCAACCAGCCCGGTAAACCGACGGGAATACATACCGGCCAGCCGGGGCACGCGCCCGACGTGGAATTGGCGGCAGCAAACCAGCCGCCCGCCAGGATCAAGATGACCAGTACAGAAATAATGATGAGCAAACGAGAGAAAGGTGTGGTGTATTGTAGTTTCATCAGCGGAGAATGAGTGAATCGCTTTCTTCGAGATATTCAAACAAAATAATCTGGCCGGGCAAAAATTCAACCTGATCGGAAAAAATCTGGCGATAATTTTGATCGTCATCTCTGAGGTTAATTTGGACCTGATAATTACCAGGCTCTATCTCGATATATTCTACTCCAGATATTCGGCCATTGCGGCTGATTCCGGCTGGTTGGTAAGTTTCATCGAGATAAATTTCGCCCTCAACTTCGATCCGGATCGATAAGGGATAATGGCTGCCTCCAAAAATTTCGGCCGGGTCAGCACCTTCGGGGAGGGTGAAGTTTGCGGGGATATCGACCGATTCTATTTTCCCGCGGGCATCAATGGCCAGGCGGATGCCACTCAACGCAGCTCTTTTTTGCCCCACAGGGAAGTCCACAAAGAGGGTGCTGGCAAACAATAAAACCACAAATCCAAAACTGAACGCGGCCGATTTAAAGGTTGGCCAGAGAGTCGTCCGGTTTTTGGTAGCTGGCAATCGACGCTCCTCGGGTTGGGGAGTTTTCTCGGCTTTGAAAAGGCTATCCAGCATAGTGGTAATTGATTTACGATCCCCAGGATTTATCGCGACCCACTGAACCATAGCCGGCACCGCCGACGATCTTTTACCCAGACGATTGTAGACCCACAAGGTATCTTCACGATTTGGTCCATCATCAACTTGACCGGTTAGGATAACAATCTTTTCGAGGCGCAACGCGGCCAATGTGGTCAACCACTCCATCCGGAGGGCCCCGATACTGGGCAGCTTCGTGGTGATAATCCGTTGATCTGTTCTATCTCGCCAGGTTCCAGTAGCAATTCCGCTTTTCTGAGGGATTAATTTAAGGTCTGGTGGCAAGGATTTCAGGGCCAGTTCACGCTGACCTGCAATGATGAAAATTCCACATCCCCTAAATAACGTTCGCCACTTCCTTGTTTGCCTAACAAGTGCGTATGATCAGACGACTGGTGAGGCAAGATTAAATCTTGGATTTCGAATCGCTTTTAACATACCCGCTCCCATAGGTTTACGATTTTATACCCACTACAACTTGTTATTTTAGATTTTTAATGATTTTTTGAGTGGCATACCAGCCAGTTATCATGGCAATTGGCACGCCGGAGGGAGAATAGGCCCACTGACCGGCTTGCCACACGCCCGGAATCGAGGTGTTAACGGATTTTGGCAAATCTTTCAACCGATTTTCGACCGGAACATTGGTATCAAAAGACCAACCGGTAATGGCACCCGCTGAACTACCGGAAACTTTGTTTATTGTCAGGGGCGACGATGAAAATTTAAACAGTACAGCCTCATTTAATCCTGCGTAAATGGTTTGAGAGAAAATAGTGATGATCCGATTTTCAAATCTTTCTTTAAATTCTGCATACCAACCCGCCTGTTCAACCTTCTCAAAGATTTCATAATCAAAGAGACAGCTGATCAACAGCCCGGTTTGACCCTTTGGAGCTAAGGACGGATCCCGAAGAGCGGGCACAGATACTTCATAGGTGTTCAGTTGGCAAAAATCGTCCAACCACTCAAGAATTTCTTCTTTGGATTTTTGATCAAATTCGGCCAGCAGGTTTTCCTTCTGGCTGCGGATGGTCTCCCCTAACCCAATTTTAGAAGGCGTGAAGAATAAATGCTCGCCACCATTCGAATAAAAATCGGCTGGTGGTCGATCGACACCAACATATAAAATGAAGACCGATTCTGCTCCTTTGGCAGCAAGAATACTGTCGGTTTCAGCTGCAATTTTTTGCGTGACTTTGGCGCTCAATCCAGCGGGATTGAGATTACGATATAAGGCTTTTAGGTCTGCGGCCCAAATCAGATGATCATAGGGATAGGTCATCCCGGTTGAATCGATCACTTTGGATTCTGAGGGAACCACCTCCTGAATGAGGGTATCAAATTCTATTTTTCCTCCCCATTCAATCAGCTTGTCTTTTACAATATTGGCCAATGAAATCGTGCCGCCCAAAGGGTAAAAATAATCGAGATAAACATAAAAATATCCCAGCGCGAAATATGTTGGGGTTTTCTTGAAAAAATGCTGAGTCAAAATATCGGTTAGAGACTGGTTCGTCGTAAGCCGTTTCAGAAACGCTTCCATCGGCTGATTGAACTGGTTTAACTTTCTTAATGCATTTAAGAACTTAAATGTCCAGGGGATTAATTTGCGCACGATAAAGCGCTTGTCACTCAGAACGTCCCCGAAATTAGGATTGTCAAATTCATAGAGAACGGCGGTATGTTTCGATAACTCAGAAATAATGGTGATAATTTTATCGATATCAGCAATACTATCTGGATATTCTCTACCCTACATCTAGGATGCAAATGATCAGTCATGGTGTAGACTCTTGTT
>CAYVQU010000114.1:0-16978 GCA_964453155.1 uncultured Anaerolineales bacterium
TTTTTGTTGCTCAACGCTTCTGTTTTGCCTGAGTTACTGCAGTAGAGTCTCATGTGCAACTCGTTAACTTACTTGTCATTATTTTCACCGAAAAAGGCACAAATATCTTGGAGGGGGCAGATTGCGCAATTCGGTTTGCGAGCCTGACAGATTTCTCGACCAAGCCGAATGATATTTAAATGGGCAGCGTAATAGGTCTCAGTTGGGAACAGCGAGGCTAGGTGGTCATGGGCTTTGTCAGCGTTCATTTTGGGGGGACGGAGACCAAGTCGCCCTGAAATTCGATGGACGTGGGTATCTACTGGAAAGGCCGGTTTCCCTAACGAAAAGAGCAGGACGATGGAGGCTGTTTTGGGCCCGACGCCCTTAAATTTTAAGAGCCATTCCATGCTTTCAGTTATGGGAATATCGGCTAAAAACTCAAGATCAAGAGTACCCCGTTCGGCCGTTATTTGCCGCAGTACATTCTGAATTCGGGGGCCTTTTTGGTTCGCTAATCCCGCTACTCGGACCGCATTAATGACCTCACTTTCATCAGCATCTCGCACCGCTTCCCAGGTCGGGAATTTGGCGCGTAATGAGTCAAAAGCTCGATCACGGTTCACATCATTCGTGTTTTGGGAGAGAATGGTGGAAACGAGTTCATCTAAAGCTGGGAGGGGGTTTCGCCAGATGGGCTCGCCGTAAAAACGCAATAAGCGTTCATGAACTTCGACAGCCAGATTCATCGCAAACGCTCCATAATTATTTCGGTTCTCTGATGTTTAGTATGGGGAACTGGATTTTCCGCAGCATTTCTCAAAGAGCCATAATTTCTTTGGGAATGTAATTCTTTTGACCACTACCGATCAACAAATTATCGGTTACGGTTTTAGGATTTTTTCCGATATGGAAAGTGACAGTCACTTGGGTCAGAATTCGTTGGGGACCTCTTAAATAGAGAAAATCGGGTAAGCTTCGCCAACGACGATTTGACGCCAATTTTTTACCGGGAAGTTGGGACCAAATTCAGTCAGACTGGCTAACTCATCAACCGAAATAGCGTCTAATTGCCGCAAAATTTCTAATACCACCGCCGGCCGTACTCGGCCGCGGGCATCCCCGTCGGAAATTTTGATTGCAATGCCAATCCCCGGTGAACCGGGGTGAAGTCCATCTGGCAAAATCCCAATTTGTTGGTAACCATCCGCGCCCCCCTTAGATATGATCCGGCCGTTGGTAGCTGCCATGAGTCGAGTATCAAATTTGCCTGGCCCAGATACCATATCAGGGTGAGAAGTCATAGCTTGGGTAATCGATCGGCAGGCAGTGGCCCGGTTTGAGGTTAATTCGCGCGGATCACAGATACGGGCATAGCCGTAAGCTGCATTCCAAAGTGGGATTCCGAATACCGGGGCTGAGCAACCATCCATTCCCAGCGCGATATCTTCGATTTCCACGGCACACATCTCGCTGAACGTTTGTAGGATTTCAGTTTGCATCGGGTGTTGGGGGTTGATGTAATCTGCCAGGGGCCAATTCATCATCTGAGCAAATGCTAACATCCCGGTGTGTTTACCAGAACAGTTATGTCGATTGGGGGTGGGTTCTGCTCCAGTAGCTTCCATTTTCTCGCGTGTCGGCACATCAATCGCGGCATGAACCCCACATAAAAGGTCATCTTGATCTACAGAGGCCGCGGTCTGCATGCTCTTTAGCACGTCAAAATGATCATCTGTGCCGGTATGAGATGCACACATAATGGCTACTTCTCGCTGAGAGAAACCTAGTTTTAATGGGCCTTCATGTTCAATGAAAGGAATGGCCTGAAAGGGCTTGGCGCTTGAGCGGAGAAAAGTTGTTGTGTGCGGATCGCCGAGGGCAGCAAGCGTCTTGCCAGTAAAATCTACAATCGCAAAAGCACCATAATGAACAGATTCTATTGCCTCACCGCGCGTCGCTTCAAGGATGGGTTGATAGGAATATGTGGACATATTTGGATGGGAAAGTGATTATCCCTCCGGGGATAATTCAGTCGGGCTGTAATGATTTTGGAAGTATTGGTTTAGCCCATATTTGAGCCGTTGTGTGTAAAACAATTCAAGCTGAGGATCGTAATCGAATTGAGCCAATAGTTTGGAGATGTGGGGGTCAATATTCTCATCAAAAGAGCCAGCCCTTGATTCCGCTTCCAGCTTTTCGAATAATTCAGAGAAAAATGTTGCTTGCTGGCGAACATCTTCCAGGGAGATGATCCCAGAACGACCGCTGATGAGGGTGTAATCATCATATTTACCGGACAATAATATATTTAGGGTTTCTTGCCAAACTGGAATATTAGCAAACGCCAAAAATGGGGGTTGATTTTTAGCCACGCAATCGCCAATAAAGGCGATTTTCTTCGCTGGAATATCGACCCAAATCGAACCAGCAGTCGGACCAGGTCGGTGGTCTAAGATAATTTCCAAATCACTCCAATGGAGATTTAGATGCTGGTTAAATGTTATGCTGGGTTGGGTCCAGCGCG
This sequence comes from uncultured Anaerolineales bacterium, assembly GCA_964453155.1. GTDB lineage: Bacteria > Chloroflexota > Anaerolineae > Anaerolineales > UBA11858 > CAYVQU01. The sequence goes on from CAYVQU010000114.1 coordinate 2,507, forward strand.
AACCAATGATTTCAGGATACTTTTCCCATTCGGCACCGCATTCGGCAGCCTGGCCTTTAAAAACCGTAGTCCTTCCTGAGAAAATTTGAGCCACTTTTTGATGCGCGATGATGGTCAGATCCATGAACCGATTGCCGATGGTTCGATCCGTATGCTCATCGAGGTTTACTAATAGCCGGTGCATCCCCCGGCTTTGGGTTAGTTGAATCGATTTCCAAGAACGGGCATCATCTGATTTTAAAGGGGAGTCGATTAGTAGGGTGCCATGGGGAAGGATGATAGCTCCCAATATGACACCGGCATAGGCATCCTGGTAATAAATGCCTTCTGTAATGGCTTGCATAAATTCTCCTGGTATTTCCAAGTAAGTGGGATGGTTGTGATTACGCTTGCAAGTCTGCTGGGGTAGCTAGGGGTAATGTAAATGTGAAGTGGGCCCCACCGATGGGGGCATCCTCGATCCAAATTCGACCACCATGACCTTCAACTGCCAGGCGGCAATAGGCTAAGCCCAGTCCAAATCCTTTGGGTGCACCTTTGCCATGCAGCCGAGTGTATTTGTCGAATATGCTGGTGCGTTTCTCTTCGGGTATTCCTGGACCAGTATCGTCGATACAAATCCGGATCCACCCATCTTCTTCGATAACCTTCACCTGAATTTTCCCTCGGGAGGTGTGAATTTGATAGCGTTTTCTAACAAATTTATGACGACCCGCTGAATCATCTCACCATTGACCATCACAGGTGGCAGTTCATCTGAAATTTCGGTGTGCAACTCGATCCTTTTATTTTGGATGATCGGTTTAACGGCATCCAATGAATACGAAATGATCGACTGCGGCGTATTTGGGTCGGTATCGACCACTGGTTGCCCGGCTTCCAGGCGGTTGAGATCTAGTAAGGAGTTTGTCAACCGTTGGATGCGTTCGGTGGAGCGGACCGCAATATCAAAAAGAGATTGAATCGCGGCATTTTCATCAAACTCCACCATGGTGTTGAGCACATCCAGGCTGGAAACGACATTAGCCAATGGCGAACGCAAGTCGTGATAGATCATGGAAAGCAAGTCATCTCGCATTTGATCGAGTTCTTTCCGTTCAGTGATATCGCGGAAAGCCCACTGGAGAAAATTCGTGCCTTCAATATTTACCGATTGAACATGGACCGTAATCGGAACTTCGGTTCCCATTTGGGTGTAGAGTTGGGATTCGTATGAGATCGCCTCATCTTCGACGATGTTTTCGAAACTCATCCCAACGGTTTCGTAGTCTACCTCATGAATCACTTCGATGGAGGTCCCCTGAAGTTCTGGTTTTGAATATTTGGTGAATTCGGCTGATTGTTGGTTGGCTTCCAGAATCTGCCCATTCCAATTGGTAATAAAAATACTATTGATGCTGCCTTCAAATAAGTCTTGGTAACGTTTATGGGCAGTTTGGAGCGCCTCGAATAGTTGGGCATGCCGAATCGCTGATCCGGCCAGACTGCTGATACCGGTCAGGACCTGTAATGCATCTGTATCAAACCGACCGCTGGCAGGGTTGATAGCTTCTAAAATCCCGATGATTTTTCCTTGTGAAAAAATGGGGGCACATGCAATGGCGCGGGTGCGAAATCCAGTGCGTTTATCGACATCTGGGAAGAACCGCGGATCCGCATAGGCATCGGGAACAATGACGCCTTGTTGTTCTTGTGCGACCCAGCCGGCCACTCCTTGGCCGATTTGCAATGTTTTACCAACAACACTGTGTTCTCCGGTAGAAGTTGAGGCCGAATATTCTAAGGTGTTTTCATCTTCGTTAATCAGCGCTAATGAAACCGCAGTGGTTTCCAATACCTGGCTTATTTGTCCGAGGATGCGGGTTAGGACTTCGTCGAGATCTAATGTGCTCGTGATATAAGTTGCACTTTCGGCTAGGGCAGTCATAATGCGCGCTTGCCGTTGGCTATCGGCGTGCAACCGGGCGTTTAGAACGGCAACCCCCGACTGATCGGAGATGGCTTGAATTAATGCCTGGTGATCAGCCGTAAAGAAGTGGGGTTTGGGGTGTACCAGGGTAATAACCCCGGCTAACCGATCCTGAGCCAGGAATGGGGCACTCACCACCGATTTGGCCCCCGTCGCATCTTCAGCATCATCCGGGCGGCGCAACCAGCGCTCATCTTCGCTAGTATCAGGGATTAAGACCGATTGTCGATTTCTAACCACCCATCCTGCCAGCCCTTTATCCAATGTATCTTGTAATTGATCAGGCGAGTATCCGAGGATATCGGTGCCAATAATGAGGGTAGACGCAACTGGATTTCCCCCATCATCAAGCGCAATAATGGAGCCGGTAATAGCCCCGATGTTTTCCATGGATAGGTAGAGAATCCGTTCTAGCAGCACCGAAAGGTCAAGCGCAGTAGCGATCTCGCGGCTGACATGATACAGTAACTCCAAAGAAGCGCGTGTATCGGTTCTTTCATCTTTCGAAACTACACTCATAGAACTTCTCTCCTAAACATTAAGTATAGCATAATCAGGTGAGGGAGTAATCTTCTTGGAGTTGTATCTAGGTGATGTGCGGCAACTCCAACATCAAGACTTCTAGGGTGAGGCGGGCGTTGACATATCGTTGGAGCCGTTGTTGACTTTTTTCATGGAAACTCACTAAGTTCTGAGCCTGCGTCAGATCAAGTATTTGGGCTAGAGCGTGAATTTCGGCTTTCATGTCAAGATTCGTGATAGGTGTACTTGCTCCGGCGGCAGTTAACATCACATCTCGCCAAAATGAAACCCATACTTGCAATATTTGTTCCAAGTGGTTTCTATCTTTCGCTACCTTCTCGGCATACGCAAACCGTTCAACTCGACCAGCACTTAGCAATGTTTGGAGATCGGTCAGGCATATCTGGCGATCTTCGATCAATTCAGGATAGTGGTGATGGTTTAACGCATATCCTGGGCGGCCACCTGAAATATGGGCGAGTAGGCGAGCCTCTTGGGAAGGGATATCAAACGCTTGTTGTAAGCCACTTGTTACCTGGTTTATGGAAGATGGGCGCAATCGAATTGCTTCACAGCGAGAAACAATCGTAGGTAATAAAATTTCCGGGTCTTGGGCCGTCAGGATCATCACGACCTGGGAAGGTGGTTCTTCCAAAGTTTTAAGTAAGGCATTTGCCGCACTAGGATTGGCTTCTTCAAACCGGAGCAGCAATGCTATGCGGTATTGGGCTTCGTAAGGAGTTAATGCTAGCGCCCGATGCAACTCTCGAATTTGATCGACTTTCAAATTACCGCCAATTTTTTCAGCCTGAACGACTGATAAATCTGGATGTTGCATAGTGTTTAGCAGCCGACAAGTGCGGCAAACCCCACAGGGAATTCCAGGTTCGGGTGGCTGTGGGCAGTTGATCGCCTGGGCAAATCGCAGCGCAAGCGTTCGCCGCCCGACCCCCTGGGGTCCGGTGATGAGATAAGCATGCCGAATGCGCTCATTGACTAGATGCCCGCGTAGTAAATCAACCGCCCATTCGTGCCCCAATAAATTCCAGTTTGAATCGATTTGCATGACCCGATTGTAGCGCGGGGCGGAGGCTTTGACAACCATCTTGTCAAAGCCCCCGCGCGGCGATACAATCCCGCTGTATGGAACTCCTTGCAAACCTAAATACGCAACAACAACAAGCTGTTACGTCCGGTACTGGCCCCATTTTGGTGCTGGCTGGCCCTGGCTCCGGAAAAACACGGGTATTGACCCAACGAATTGCTTATCTAATTGGATATATGGGCGTTCGTCCGTATCATATTTTGGCCGTAACGTTCACCAATAAAGCCGCCCGTGAGATGGAGCAGCGGGTCGCAGATTTGTTGGATCAGCAAACCCGTGGGCTTTCTTTAGGCACGTTTCATGGAATTTGTGCCCGAATGCTGCGGCGGGAAGCTCAGCACTTGCCCGTCGATTCAAATTACGTAATTTTTGATGCCGATGATCAAATTCGCGTCGTAAAACAAATCGTCAAAGATCTGAACTTGGATGACAAACGCTATCGACCAGCTGGGGTTCATGCCTCGATTTCGCGCGCCAAAAACGAATTGATCTTGCCAGATGCGTTTCCAGTAAATACCTATCGGGATGAAGTTGTCAAACGGATCTATCAACAATATCAACAGGTGCTCGTGGCCAGTAACGCCGTGGATTTTGATGATTTGCTCCTGTGGACGGCTTTTCTATTAGAAGATCAACCTGCTGTCCGAAAAAAATATGCCCGGCGGTATGAATATATTTTGGTAGACGAGTTCCAAGATACGAATATGGCCCAATATTCGCTTTTGAAGCATCTGGCTTCGTTCCATAAAAATATATTTGTGGTGGGGGATACCGATCAATCCATTTATCGCTGGCGCGGGGCCGATTATCGCAACGTCCTGCGGTTTGAAGATGATTTCCCCGAGGCCCAGGTCATTCTATTAGAGCAAAACTACCGGTCAACCCAGCAAATTCTTGATACGGCTATGGCTATCATCGACCAAAACCCGCATCGCACGCCTAAAAAATTGTTTACGGAACGCGGGCAAGGCAATAAGGCTATTTTACAAGAAGTCTATGATGATCAAGAACAGGCCGCAGTCGTCGTGGACACCATCGCTCGGATGACCCTCGGAAATGGGGTTCAGCCTGGTGATTTCGCGGTGATGTATCGGACCAACGCCCAATCCCGGGTGATAGAAGAAGCCTTTTTATCCGCGAACTTACCTTATAAACTCGTGGGGGCACAACGTTTCTATGGCCGCCGCGAAGTGAAGGATGTGGTCGCCTATCTGCGGGTGGTCCACAACCCTAAAGATGAAATTGGTCTGCTGCGGGTCATTAATACGCCCACTCGCGGCATCGGTAATAAAACTATTCTATCTTTGCGAACCCTGGCAACCCAGGTCCATATGACTCCTGGGGAGTTGCTGATTGATTTAGGGCAGGGCGATCAATCGCAATATTACGACTCGTTCACCAAACGCGCGGCAGCCGCCCTATCCAGATTTGGAGGATTGCTGGCCTCCTGGTGCAAACGTCGGAATAGCGATCACCCTCAAAAAATAATGGACCGGATTTTAGATGATGTCAATTATCAGGCCTATATCAACGATGGTACCGATGAAGGTAAAGATCGCTGGGACAATGTGATGGAACTTCGGCGGCTGGCCTCTGAATATCAGGACAAAAGTTTAGATGCCTTTCTAGAAAATATAGCTCTGGTATCCGATCAAGACACCATCGATGCCAATGCGAATGTCCCCACTTTGTTGACGCTCCATGCCGCCAAAGGGCTGGAGTTCCCGATGGTTTTCATCGTCGGCTTGACGGATGGTACTTTGCCACATATCCGCTCTTTTGATGATCCCGAGGCTATGCAGGAAGAACGCCGGTTGCTGTATGTCGGGATTACGCGGGCTAAAAATCAGCTGTATTTGCTGCATTCACTCAACCGTTACCAATATGGCTATTCAGAACCGGCCGAACCCTCCCGGTTTTTGAGTGACATTCCCTTTGATATGCTTGCCGATGCTCATGGTGACCGGGCTGCCCGCCGCTCCCGGAAATATCAACCCGAAAAATGGGAATCGGATACCACGACAGAAAACGTAGAACAAAAATTTGACCCCGGAATGAAAGTTGAACATGGTGTCTGGGGGGGCGGTTTGGTCCTCAACTCGAAAATTGAAGATGCTGATGAGATTGTAGATGTGTTTTTTGAAAGTGTAGGCCTTAAACGAGTGGTCGCTTCAATTGCTAAGCTAACCATAACCGAGTAAATCCAAATCCGAATGTTCAACCCGCGTCCTTAGCGTTATAATCTTAATTATCATGGCGCCGATTCTTGACAAAAACTCAATAGAAATTATCAGTCGAAACCCTGATCAATCTCGGCGGGTTGGAATGCGTTTGGGCGCTTTATTACAACCTGGAGATGTCGTCTGCTTGATCGGGGATTTAGGGGCCGGAAAAACGACTCTCGTGCAGGGCGTAGCAGCTGGCTGGGGTTCGCTTGATCCAGTTTCGAGTCCAACATTTGTGTTGGTCAATATGTATCGGCGCACCGATCAAGAACGCCTCTACCATTTGGATGCTTACCGCCTCAGTAGCCCGGCCGAAGCGATTGATTTAGATTTGGATGATATGCTGGAGAATGGTCCCTTGCTGATTGAATGGGCCGATCGTATCGAAACTGCGTTACCGACGGGAAGGTTGCGAATTTCGCTCCAGTGGATTGATGAGAATCAACGCGATATGTTTTTCACCGCCGAGGGAGATCGCGCCCAACAATTGCTGGATGAATTTCGGGCGGCGGTATATGGAGTGCCTTAATGCTATTAGCCGTTGATACCTCGACCCGGTTTGTAGGGGTGGCCCTCTATGATGGGGCTCAAGTTTTAAGTGAAACGACCTGGTTGAGCAAAAATCACCATACAACTGAACTGGCACCGGCCGTCGCAGCCGCCCTGGCTGGCATTGGGGCTGAATCATCCGATTTACAGGCCGTCGGGGTTGCCATCGGACCGGGTAGTTTCACCGGCCTGCGCATTGGCATGGCCGTCGCCAAAGGTCTGGCGATTAGTTTACATATCCCCATTATTGGCATTCCCACCTTAGACATATTAGCAGCAGCCCAACCCGTACAGGATGCCCGGTTAGCGGCAGTGATCGCGGCGGGTCGCCGCCGTTTGGCGATTGGTTGGTATCAGGCTGAAGACAATGGCTGGCGTTCAACCAATCAATTGGATAATTTGCTGCCGGATGAGTTTGTCAAGAAAATCCGCAAACCCACGGTAGTTTGTGGGGAGTTGAATGCCGACCTTCGCCAACGTCTAAGTCGGAAACATAAAAATGTCATTCTCGCTTCACCGGCTGCCTCCCTCAGAAGTCCAGCCTATTTGGCCGAACTGGCCTGGCAGCGTTTTAAAGCGGATGATGTTGATGAGGCCGCAATCCTAAAACCCATTTATCTTCATCACGGCGAACCTATTCCGGGATAATTATGAACCCGGCATTTATTTACGTAGCGAGCGTCATCAAATTTTTCGCTTTACGTTTCATAAAACACGTCTGGTGATAGAGTGCCCAAAGTTCCTACAGAGATCCCATGACTCCTGAAGAAATTCTCAATCAAATTGCCATCGAAGTAAATGAATGTAACCGGTGCGAATTGCACTATTCCCGTAAAAATGGGGTCGCGGGTGAAGGCCCAGCAAATGCTGAGATCATGTTTGTGGGCGAGAGCCCTGGTTTCCATGAAAATGAACAGGGTCGCCCATTTGTGGGGGCCAGTGGCCGTTATTTTGATGAGTTATTAGCGCTGAGTAGCCTTAAAAGGACCGCAGTCTTTCTGGGGAACGTGGTAAAATGTCGCCCGCCCACCAATCGTGACCCTCAGACCGAAGAGTTAGCCGCGTGCAACTTCTTTCTTGATCGTCAAATTCAGGCGATTAAACCCCGGGTCATTGTCACTTTAGGGCGTTTTTCGATGGCGAAATATTTTCCCCATGCCAAAATCAGTGAAATTCATGGGCAGCCGATGCGAGTGCGGGGCAGTCTGATTATTCCAATGTACAACCCGGCCGCGGCCTTGCATCTGCCCTCGCTCAAAAGCACCCTCGAAACTGATTTTGCACAATTGCCAGAATTAATTACCGCGGCTGCTGATGCACCTGAATATGCAGTTGAAACGCCAGAAGAAAAGGAGCCACCGAAGCAACTCAGTATGTTCTAAGCTCTGTGAGTTATTTTTTATAGCAGCATCCCTTCGACAAGCTCAGGACAGGCCTGAGTAGACCAGTGGTTTCCTGGTCGTATCGAAGGGTGATGTTTCGTAAAATTCAACTTAACATTGCACGAGTTACCCCTCTCAATTTTCTGGTGTTAGAACATTCTTCTAATTGAGGATCCTATGTCTGATATAAAAACAAATTTGCTGACCAAGCTTGACAATAAAACTGCTAAAGTCGCCGTCCTCGGTTTAGGGTATGTTGGTTTGCCCTTCGCAACGGTGTTTGCGGAAGCCGGGTTTAATATCACCGGGATTGATCCTGACGCTCGTAAAGTTGACGAGTTAAATCAGAGTCGTAGTTATATCCAAGATGTCTCCACCGCTCAGGTAGAAAAACTCGTCGCGGCTGGGAAATTGACCGCGACCACCGATTTTTCGGTCTTAGCCGATATGGATGCTGTCAGCATCTGTGTCCCGACCCCTTTGCGAAAAACGGGAGACCCTGACCTTTCTTTCATTCTGTCCGTCTCGGAAGAACTGACCAAGTATATGCACCCCGGTATGGTGGTGGTGCTGGAATCAACAACCTATCCTGGTACCACTCGTGAAATTTTACTGCCCAAATTGGGGGAGGCCAATAATTTGGTCGCGGGTGAGGATTTCTTCCTGGCTTTCTCTCCTGAGCGGGTTGACCCCGGTCGTGAGGATTGGACCACGATCAATACGCCCAAAGTCGTTGGCGGAATCACCGAAACCTGCACCGCGGTAGCAGCGGCCTGGTATGAAGGCGCGCTCGAAACCGTGGTAGCCGTGACCTCCTCTGAAGTAGCCGAAATGGCCAAGTTGTTGGAAAACACCTTCCGCATGATCAATATTGGCCTGGTCAACGAAATGGCCATGATGTGTGATCGCCTGGACATTGATGTTTGGGAGGTGATCGACGCGGCCGGCACCAAACCTTTTGGGTTTATGAAATTTACTCCTGGTCCCGGTTTAGGTGGCCATTGTATCCCCATTGATCCGCTTTACCTTTCGTGGAAATTGAAAGCGCTGAATTACACTGCCAGATTCATCGAATTGGCCTCCGAAATTAACCTGGGGATGCCTCGCCATGTTATCGGATTGGTGCAAGATGCCCTCAATGAGCACGGCAAACCGATTAAGGGCAGCCAGGTATTGATTTTAGGGGCCGCTTATAAGCCCGATATTGATGATTTACGGGAATCCCCGGCCCTGGACGTGATCGGGCTCCTGCGACAAAAGGGAGCTGTCGTTCAATATCACGATCCGTATATCCCATTCTTTGAAGAAGATGGGGAGACTCTAGAAAGTGTTCCCAATTTGATCGAGGCAGTAACCGCAGCAGATTGTGTTGTCATCATCACTGATCACAGTGATTACAATTATGATGAGATTGTTGCTGCCAGCCAGCTCATTGTTGATACCCGCAATGCCCTCGGATTTGAAAGTCGCAATAATCCCAAAGTAGTCCGTTTGTAAACTGACCGGGGACGGAGGCCGAAAGACCGAAATGATTCTGTCGATGGGCCTCCGTCTTCTGTTTTCCCGGAGGGAAACCTGATGTCAAAATATCTCGTAACTGGTGTGGCCGGCTTTATCGCGGCTCGGGTGGCTGAAATGCTATTGACGGCCGGTCACGCTGTCGTGGGGATTGATAATTTAAATGAGGCGTATGACCTCCGGATGAAAACCTATCGTCTCGAAAGTCTCCGGAAATTCGAAAACTTCGACTTTCATCAAATTGATATCAGCGAAAAAGTTATTCTCGAACCTGACACCTTAAAACTGCCCCCAGGAACTTTTGCCGGTATAGTCAACCTTGCCGCCCGCGCGGGTGTTCGGACCAGCGTCGAGAATCCCTGGGTGTATGTCGATACCAATATGACCGGTACGCTCAATCTGCTGGAATATGCTCAGCGTTACAAGGTCCCCAAATTCATCTTAGCCTCCACATCTAGCATTTATGGGGCCGATGCCCCCTTGCCTACACCCGAAACAGCGAATAGCGCCTTCCCGTTACAGGCTTATGCAGCCAGCAAAAAGGGTGCCGAGGCGATGACGCACGCTTATCATTATCTTTATGATATTGATGTGACCGTCGTTCGATTTTTCACGGTTTACGGCCCTGCCGGTCGGCCAGATATGTCCATTTTCCGCTTTATACGTTGGATTATCGAGGCTGAGCCGATTCAGCTCAATGGCGATGGGACTCAGTCGCGGGGCTTTACTTATATTGACGATATTGCCCGCGGCGTTATCCAGGCCCTCAAACCAGTCGGCTATGAGATCATTAACCTGGGTGGGCACGAAGACATCACCATGAATGATCTGATCACCCTGATGGAGCGGCAAATTGGGAAAAAAGCGCTGGTTGAGCACCGCCCCTTTGCCAAAGCTGACATGAAAGCTAATCTGGCCGATGTCTCAAAAGCCGGTCAACTTTTGGGTTGGGAACCCAACATTGGTTTGGAAGTGGGGATCGCGCGGGCAATTGATTGGTATTATGCCAACCGAGAATGGGCCAGCCAACTGGACCTTAACGTTTAAACCAGCCTTACAATGTTCACCTACATTGAAAACTTATTCACCCGCTTTATTAAGAATGCCCTCATTCGGCGGATATTGCTGAACACGAGCTATTTGTTTAGCGCGACAGGCTTATCATCTGGGATGAGTTTTGTCCAGAGTATTTTGGCCGGGCGTTTATTGGGTCCGGCCTCTTTTGGTACCTTAGGTGCTCTGACTGCATTCACCTCCACGATGAACAAACTGGCCTCTTTCCGGATGCAGGAATTGGTCATCCGGTACGTGGGCCATTATCAGGAGAATGATGAGACCCAACGGGCCGCGGCAGTCTTCAAAGTGGCCGGTTTTTTAGAAGTAATCGGATCTTTGGTTGCTTTTGGATTAATCTGGTTTTTGGCCCCCGTCGGGTCTCGAATTTTTGCGCATGACCCTACCTTGGTTGATTGGTTTCGATTATACGGATTTATCGTATTAGCCAACATTATGTATGAAACCTCAACCGGAATATTACATATTTTTGACCGTTTCAAAACTGTAGCTATTATCAACGTCTTACAATCGGCTCTGACCCTGACTTTGATTGCGATTGCATTCTTTTCATCAGCTGGTCTGACCGCGGTAGTATCCGCCTATATGGCCGGTAAGATTTTCGGCTCTTTGGGCGTAACAGGCACTGCAATCTTTCAGGCCCGGCAGGCATGGGGGGTAAATTGGTGGCGAACGCCCATCAAGCTGTTGGCCTCTGAACTGCGGACTTTATTAACCTTCGCCTTCAGCACCAATATCAGCGGGACGGTGAGTCTCATTGCGAAGGATAGCGAAGTCTTATGGGTTTCGGCCTTTCTTGGAACCCAATCGGCCGGTTACTATAAAACCGCCATTGCGCTGTCAGGGTTACTACAACTCCCCATTAGTCCCCTGCCGAAGGTGACTTTCCCTGAACTAACTCGCGAAATTGCCCGTAAAAATTGGCAGAATGTCCGTTATATTTTGCAGCAAGGCTCCCGCCTGGCCGCGGCTTACTCGGTTCCGGTGACGGTTGGTTTGGTCATATTTGGAAAAATCTTGATCAATCTCACTTATGGGGAAGAGTTTCTGCCCACTTATGAACCGCTGATCATTCTCCTGATTGGGTTTACGTTTACCAATATTTTTTATTGGAACCGGGTGGCTTTGTTATCCTTGGCCCGACCGATTTTCCCCACAATTGTAAATATTACCGGCATGGTGATGAAAGTCGCGCTGATATTCTTGCTGGTGCCCCAGTATGGTTATATTGCCTTTGCCCTGCTCCTCTCTGGCTATTACATTTTTACCGTCGGCCTGGCAGCTGTACGCGTATTCCTCGATTTACGTTCTCGGGGTGAGGTAGTTACTCAGGAATGAAAATCGCAGTAATCGCCCCCACCTATTTGCCTGCCCGACGGGCCAATACCGTTCAGGTGATGAAAATGGCCCAGGCGCTGACGGCCACTGGGCATGAAATAAAAGTTTATGTTCCCGGCAATACGAACCCTCCGACATGGGAATCGCTAGCCGATCACTACGGATTGCAGCAACAGTTTGATATCGAGTGGCTGCCGGTCAACTCTTTTTGGCGGAGCTACGATTATGGTCTTCGAGCGGTCATGCGTAGTCGAAAATGGGGCGCAGACTTCATCTATACTCGCCTCCCCCAAGCCGCCGCCCTAAGCAGTTTGCTGGGAAAATCAACAATTTATGAGATCCATGACCTCCCTCAAGGAATTATCGGCCCAAGGTTGTTTCGGACCTTTTTTAATGGCCGCGGTGCTTGCCGCTTAGTGGTGATTACGCAATCGCTCCGTACCGCGCTCGATAATGAAATCGGTCCTATTCCTCCAGAGCCATTTACGCTCATCGCACCCGATGGGGTTGATCTGGCGCGATATCAAAACTTGCCCGCACCCGAAGCTGCCAGAAGACAATTACAGACAAATAAAATCCCCGACCTTCCTGACTCCCAATTTACGGTTGGATATACGGGCCATCTTTACCATGGTCGAGGGATAAACCTGATCCTGGATATGGCAGCCCAACTGGCAGATATTACTTTTCTTCTCGTCGGAGGTGATCCTAAAGATGTGGATCAGATCAGATCAGTTGTTAATGACCGCAGTTTGAACAATGTGATTTTGACAGGTTTTATCGCGAATTGCGACCTGGCCCTTTATCAGGCCGCCTGTGATGTTTTGCTTATGCCTTATCAACTCAAAGTCGCGGCCTCCTCAGGGGGGAATATCGCCGATTATCTCAGCCCCATGAAATTGTTTGAGTATTTAGCCTCTGGAAGAGCGATTATTTCAAGTGATTTACCGGTGCTGCAAGAAGTTTTATCGGATGCAAATGCGGTTTTACTCCCCCCTGAAGATTTGGACGCCTGGATTGAAAAAACGATCCAACTGCGAGCTAAGCCTAACCAACGGGCCGCGTTCGGACGTAAGGCCCAAATGACTGCCCAGAAATATTCTTGGGAATCTCGGGCTGCCAGAATGATGGATTTCGACCATAAGAAATGATTCGTTCGAAAGTAATTCTTATCGTTAGCAGCATATTGCTGATTAGTTTAGGGTGTACGTATGTTTCTAATGGAGGAGAGTCCCTGACAAACTGGTTCACTTTTTGGGTGGCAACCGTTTTTAGTGCGGGGATATTGTTTGGCGGCTGGTGGATAATTAGGAAGGAAAATCCGCCTACCTGGTTGGGCTGGTTGTTTGTGGTGGCCGTCTTACTTCGATTGGGGGCCGCGTTATTCTGGTTTTTCTCCCTGCCACAATGGGGATATGGTAATCCCGGTGAAGCTGCTGGATACATCATGTCGGATGCTTTTGAACGCGATCAGGCTGCCTGGCAATTAGCTCAATCTGATCAGCCATTGACAGCCGCTTTCAGTGAATATCGGTTAGCCGACCAATATGGCGGCTTTCTTTTTTTCAGTGCGGGAATTTATCGGTTTCTCCGTCCCGATTGGCATCAACCGCTCTTGGTTGTTGTCATTACAGCCGCTATTTCAACTCTTTCGGTCATTTTTACCTGGGCGTTTGCTAGCCGTTTGTGGGGCGCCGCATCAGCTCAAATTGGGGTCATTTTGTTGGCCATTTATCCAGAAGCTATACTTTTGGGCAGCTCCCAAATGCGCGAAGCGCTGATGATATCCAGCCTGGCAATCGGAATTTGGGGGCTGGTTGCGTATAGACAAGATCATCGATGGAGGTATCTTTTGGCAGTATTCGGAGTAGTTGTTTTAAGTGTGCCCCTATCATCCATATTTACAATTTTATTGGTGCTGGTTTTGATTGGGTTAGCGGCGCTGCTTGATCGAGGCCAGATTTTTCAAAAATGGCAATTGTGGGTAGTACTTGTCGTTATGATCGTGATTGGTATGCTAGGTTTGGTTCTAATCGGTGACCGGGTTTTACCTGTTGGGATCTCTAATCCGATCGAGGCTTTACAACAATGGCTCAAGTATGCGGCAAAATGGGAGGCCCGGAATGCAATTTTACTCTCCGGTTGGATGGACAAAATCTTTCAGCGCTCGCCAGACTGGCTGCATACTTGGATCCTTTTGGGGTATGGTACGGTCCAACCCTTTTTGCCTGCGGCGGTAATAGCCAATGGCAATAGTTTGTGGCGTGGGATTGCGATTTGGCGGGCTATCGGCTGGACATTCCTATTATTTTTGCTGATATACGCGCTATTTAAATCGTTTCGGACTATCCGGAGACATTATTTCGCTGCAGGGGTCAGTTTGATTATTTGGGCTGGCATTCTGGTTTCAGCGTATCGGGGAGGAGGGGATCAATGGGATAATCCCCGATATCGGTTAACTTTGGTACCGCTGCAGGTCGCAATGGCCGGTTGGGTTTGGATTCAACATCGAAAATCACCTGATCCCTGGCTGCGGCGTATATTAGTAGGGATGGGCTTTATATTTCTTTGGTTTGTGCCCTGGTATCTCCGGCGCTATATCGCCGGTTTTACCTGGTCGTTAGAAGATTTATTCAAGACTCTGGGGGTTGGCGTTATCAGCATGTTCTTGTTTTGGATCTGGGATTGGGCCAGAGCACAAAACTAGTGAATGATCGTACCCCTATTTTACATTCTAATTTTAGTTTCCGGTAAATGAAGCTGCTCCGAGAAGAGCATGGAGCAGTAAGA
>CAYVQU010000115.1:0-16862 GCA_964453155.1 uncultured Anaerolineales bacterium
GATATCCGCCAGGGCAACAGCTACTACGAAGACCCCCACACCGCCCCCGGCAAGTTCGACTTTGTGATGGCCAATCCCCCCTTCAACGTCAACAATATCGATAAAGAGCGCATCAAGGATGATACCGCCCGCTTCCCCCTGGGGATGCCGCGGGTCGATAACGGCAACTACCTGTGGATTCAGTTATTCTACAGTTCGCTCACGCCCCCTTCGGCTGACCATGCAGGAGGCCGGGCTGGCTTCGTAATGGCCAACAGCGCCAGTGATGCCCGTCAGTCGGAGCTGGATATCCGCCAGCGCCTGATTCAGGACGGTGCCGTGGATGTGATGGTAGCAGTGGGCAGCAACTTCTTCTACACCGTGACCCTGCCCTGCACCCTGTGGTTTTTGGATAAGGGCAAAGCCGGCACCGACCGGGCCAATACCGTGCTCTTTTTGGATGCCCGCAATATCTATCGTCAGATTGACCGTGCCCACCGGGATTTCACCTCAGACCAAATCGACTTTCTAGCTTCATTGGTACGACTTTACCGCGGGGAAGATTTGAACGGCTACCAATTTAATCCCGATGATTTGGATTTGACTGCTCCACAGGTAGAGCAGCTGACTCGGATTTATGAGGGCAGCCGCTATGAAGATGTCGCTGGCCTGTGTAGGGTTGCCACGCGCGAAGAAATCGAAGCCCAGGGCTGGAGTTTGAACCCTGGGCGCTATGTGGGCGTGGCTGAACGAGCTGCCGATGATTTCGACTTCGCCGAACGCCTGTCCGAATTGAACAAAGAATTGGAAGAGTTAAACAGCGAAGCCCGCGAGCTGGAAGAGCGTATTGCTGAAAATGTTTCACTTTTTGTTACAGGGAGAGATTTCTAACATGGTAACAAATAGCATTTCAGTTCCACTAAAATCATTAGGTGAGTTTAGGAACGGTGTCAACTTTAGCAAAGAAAAAAAGGGAATAGGATTAGGTTTAATTAACGTCAAAGATATTTTTTCAGATATCCCAATCATCAACTATGAAACCCTTGATAAAGTTGACTTGGCTGGTAAAAAAGGAATTGAGAATTATTTTGTTGAAGCAGGGGATTTATTTTTTGTTCGTTCTTCTGTTAAACGCGATGGGGTTGGACTTGTTAGCTTAGCTAAAACTGGTAGCCGACAGGCCATTCATTGCGGATTTGTAATTCGTTTCCGAATCACAGATGAAAATGTTCATCCGAAATTTTTAACTTATTTATTGCGTTCGCCACATTACAGAGAAGTCATTATTGGCGCTTCTGGTGGAGCAGCTATCACCAATATTTCTCAATCAGTCCTTGGGAGTATTGAGATATCTCTACCCCCGCTCAACACCCAGCGCAGAATCGCCGCGGTGCTCTCAGCCTACGATGACCTAATTGAGAACAACACCCGCCGCATCCAGATTCTCGAAGAGCTGGCCCAGGCCATCTACCGCCAGTGGTTCGTGGAGTTCCAGTACCCCGGCCACGAAGCCGTCCCCCTGGTAGATTCGGGTACGGATTTGGGGAAAATTCCGCAGGGGTGGGAAGTGAAAAAGTTAGGGGATTTTGCAGAATCAGTGCGCAGAAATGTCAAGCCAGGAGAAATCAAAAAAGGAACACCGTATTTTGGTTTGGGAGATTTGCCGAAGAAGTCAATTGCTCTAAACCAATGGGATGTAGTTGATGATATTGGCAGTGCAAAGTTGGCCTTTCACAAAGGGGAAATTTTGTTTGGAAAAATCCGACCCTATTTTCATAAGGTTGGGGTAGCACCATTAGATGGAATTGGTTCATCAGATATTATCGTCATTCAACCCAAAAGCAGTGATTTCTTCGGTCTAGTATTGGCTGTTGTTTCCAGTGAGAAATTTGTAGAACATGCAACGCTAACATCACAGGGCACAAAGATGCCGCGTGCCAATTGGGATGTTTTGACTGAATATCCAATTGCATATCCCAACAGCGAATTTCTTGAAAGATTCAATGCCTTTATGCAGGATGCTGTTGAACTTATTCATAACTATATTTTCAAAAATGCCAACCTGCGGGCCACCCGCGACCTGCTCCTGCCGCGCCTGGTCAGTGGTGCGGTGGATGTCAGTGGGGTGGAGATTTCATAACTCATGAACGCTGAATATACAGAAGACTCTCTAGTAGAACAACCTGCAATACACCTATTCGCTGAACTAGGCTGGCAAGCTGCGGATTGTTTTAATGAGATATTTGGAGAGCAAGGCTCTCTTGGACGTAAAACTAGTTCTGAAGTTGTTTTAGTTTCACGTCTTCAGCCTGTTCTTGAACGCTTAAACTCCAGCCTACCATCTGAAGCACTCCAACTCGCCATCGAAGAACTCACCCGTGACCGCTCTTTGATGAGCATGACACACGCTAATCGGGAAATTTTCAAGCTGTTGAAAGACGGGGTGAGAGTAACCTATCGCGATGTGGATGGCAATGAAACTGTTGATACGGTCAGAGTCATCGATTGGGATAAACCAGAGAACAACGATTACTTTCTGGCTTCCCAGTTCTGGGTATCTGGTGAACTTCACAAACGCAGGCCTGACTTAATCGGCTTTGTAAATGGCATTCCACTGGTGTTTGTAGAACTGAAAGCCACCCATGTCCATCTCATCAATGGGTATAAGAAGAACTTAAAAGACTACAAAGACACCATACCCCACTTATTCTGGTACAACGCCGTAGTTATTGTCTCTAATGGCAGCGCGTCTCGGGTAGGGAGCATAACCGCCCCCTGGGAGCATTTCAACGAGTGGAAAAAAATCAACTCTGAAGGTGAAGAAGGGATTGTATCGTTAGACACCATAATTCGTGGGGTCTGCTTACCCAGCTTTCTACTAGACATTATCGAGAACTTCACCTTGTTTGCTGAAGCCCAGGGCGGATTGCATAAATTGGTCGCTAAGAACCATCAATATCTGGGTGTCAATAACGCCTATGATGTGGTCCAAAAAAATCTAAGCAAACCCATAGATACCGCGACCCCATTGGGCGTATTCTGGCATACCCAGGGCAGTGGTAAATCTTACTCCATGATTTTCTTTGCCCAAAAGGTTCTTCGCCAATTGGCTGGCAACTGGACTTTTGTCATCATCACAGACCGCAAAGATTTAGATGATCAAATTTATAAGAACTTTGCTGGCTGTGGGGCTGTCACTGAACCTGAGGAACGGGTCCGGGCCCAAAGTGGTGAACATCTCAAACAACTTTTAGAAGTGGAAGACCATCGCTATGTATTCACCCTAATCCAAAAATTTCACACCGAGAAAGGTGAAACTTATCCGGTGCTCTCTGAACGGTCAGATATCATCGTCATCACCGATGAAGCCCATCGTTCTCAGTACGATACCCTGGCCCTGAACATGCGGAATGCGCTGCCCAACGCTGCCTTTATCGCATTTACAGGTACACCTTTGATGGCTGGTGAAGAGCGTACCAAGCAGGTCTTTGGGGATTACGTCAGTATCTATAACTTTGCACAATCCATCGAAGATAACGCCACCGTCCCCCTTTATTATGAGAACCGCATCCCTGAATTACAGCTTACCAATGAAAATCTCAACAAAGATATGGAACGTCTGCTTGAAGATGCAGAACTCGATGAAGCGCAGGAAGCCAAACTCGAACGAGAGTTTTCTCGTGAGTATCATCTCATTACCCGTGATGAGCGGTTAGAGAAGGTTGCAGAAGATATCGTCCAGCATTTCATGGGGCGCGGTTTCCACGGAAAGGCCATGGTCATTGCCGTCGATAAGGCTTCTGCGGTCCGAATGCATGATAAAGTCAAACGGCATTGGGATATTCAAAAAGCCATCTTACAAGCCGATGTTGAAACCTGTGATGAGCTTGACCGCCCCGAATTGGAAGAAAAACTGCGGTATATGCAATCAACTGATATGGCCGTTGTTGTTTCGCAGGGACAAAATGAGATAGCTGAGATGAAAGAAAAGGGATTGGATATCAAACCCCATCGCAGCCGGATGTTAGCTGAAGACCTGGATACAAAATTCAAAGACCCAGAAGACCCCTTTCGGATTGTTTTTGTTTGTGCCATGTGGCTGACCGGTTTCGATGTCCCCTCCTGCTCTACCCTTTACCTGGATAAGCCCATGCGTAACCACACCCTGATGCAGTCCATCGCCCGGGCCAATCGCGTTTGGGGTGATAAAGTAAATGGTTTGATTGTCGATTACATTGGGGTATTCCGAGACCTTCAACGGGCTCTGGCAATTTATGGTTCTGGTTCGGGGGAAGGTGAACTCCCAGTTGAAACTAAAGAAGAGCTAGTGAGGGCACTTGAAGAAGTTATCCAAGACACCAAAGATTTCCTAAATGATTTAGGAATTAACCTGAACGATATCCAAATTGCGGCTGATGATGTCCGTAGCTTTACCGCAGTGGCTTTACTCGATGATGTTGTTAATGCTATTTTGGTCAACGATAACACCAAACGAGAATACCTGACTCTATCGAATGATGTAGACCGGTTATTCAAAGCCATTTTGCCTGATCCAGCAGCGAATGTTTACGGTATAGACCGCAAGTTAATCACGGTTATTGCGGATAAAATTCGCAGCCTAACGCCACCAGCTGATATATCCGAAATCATGGGAAGCGTAGAAAATCTTCTAGATGAATCGATTGCACCTGTTGGTTATGTCATTCATTCTGGCGGCAAATCAGTTAGTGACGCTATCTCTGCGCCCAGTCATTGGCTTGACCTATCCAAGATTGATTTCGAAGCACTCAAGGCACAGTTTGCTAAAAGTCGTAAACGCATCGAAGTTGAAAAACTGCGGGGGAGCATCAATAACAAACTAGCTCAAATGATACGGCTCAATAAAAGCCGCATGGATTTTTACCAAAAATTCCAACAACTGATTGATGAGTACAATTCTGGAACCAAGAACATTGATACTGTTTATGCTGAGTTGCTCTCATTTGCCCAAAGTCTCAACCAAGAAGAACAGCGCGGTATTGCTGAACAACTCAGTGAAGAAGAACTTGCACTCTTTGATTTACTCACCAAACCGGCCCCAAAGTTAAGTCGCAAAGAAATGGCAGATGTCAGGAATGTTGCCCGTGAATTATTGGATACACTCAAAGCAGAAAGGTTAGTTCTTGATTGGCGTAAGTACCAGCAAAGGCGGGCCGCAGTTCAACTCACCATCGAAGAACTGTTGGATAAATTACCTGAAACCTACGATACTGAAGCCTATCAAGAAAAATGCCAGCAAGTTTATCAGCACGTTTACGACTCTTACTATGGGTCTGGTAGAAGTATTTATACAATGGTGACAAATTAGTTGGTGGTAGACATGTCTGATTATCAATTTGGTTACCCAAAGAATTGCTCTAAGTGCAATGGACTAACAACAAGCAATACCAATCTCCAAGTTGCCCCGTTCTACAAACAAGGTGACAACTTCCGCTTGATGCTCATTGGCCAAGACCCAACTATATTTAACAATCCAGAGAAAGTTAAGCATGTGCTCATGCTAGATGAAGAGAATGGGCAATTGCATCGATGGCTTAGGGGTCTGGTCGGTGAACAGAACTTCAACAGGCTAACTATCTATGCCACAAACTCGGTCAAATGTACATTTGATAAACCACCGTCCAAATATCGCGGAGGAAGCCTGAAGTTTTTGCCACCTTATTTTGAGAATTGTAAAGAATACTTGGCTCAAGAAGTACAATGCTACAAACCGGCTTGTGTGATTACGTTGGGAGAACCTCCTCATAAACTCTTTACGTCTATCCTAGACAATACAGCAGAAATACCATCTGCAATGCAAGGAGCATTTACTGGGGAATTTATTCCAACATCTATCAATGGTTTTACGTTCGATTACTCACCATGCTTACACATCAAAACCTGGAGAGTAGCAGAAGTTTATGGGGATAAAGTAAAGAAATTCAGAACGGGGATTTTAGATTACTTCAACAACGAGTTGTAACATCTATACACAGTAGAACATAAAAGCATAGGTACACCTTATGCTAAAAAGAGCTAACTGTTCAGGGGAGTTATTTTGCTGTAAAGTATTCATTAAATTCTTTACAAGGAGGAATTTGATGATGAGCTTTGATACAGTTTGGAACAGAATCCAGACTAATCTGCGACCAGGAACCATAATCAAGAATTGGACAGCATACAAGGGGTATCTTGGGGACAGGATGACAATCGACCGCCTGAACTCCAATTCAATTTCAGTGGATGCGCCAAACGCAATGGCAATGCAAGTAGTACCCCGCAAAGATTTTGAAACTATATGGAAAATTTGGATTGATTACAAATCTCAAAAAGTAAAAAGATATGAACTTGGAGATATGACCCGTTTCTCAAAATACATTATCAGTATTTTTCATTGGTTTGAAAAATCATCTGGTTAAATATTCATCTTTTTTGCTAATTGTAGTTATCCCCAAGGTAGCTAACCATAGAAATAAGGCCTTTCCTCCTCTCTCTGCTACCGTTAGCAATTCACCAATTATTCCCGGTCTTCCTGTATATAGCAGCGCCTTAAATTGCTCCCTGCTCAATGGTGCCACCTGTACGCTGTGGTCACTTTCTTCAGCTTCTGCCAGTTCTTCATCAGACAATGCCGTTGCCATTCCTAACTCGTCTCGCAGTCCCCTACCCCACCGGAATGATGCCAGACCCTTAGTTGCCAGCGCAAAATCTCGGAATAGTTTTCCTGCCCACTGTTCATTGTTCCGGTATAAACGTAATAACTGAACCGGTGAATAGCTATCGCCCCGCCCCTGCTTATCCTGTCCCCCTGTGATTTCCGCATCAAGCGTCCATTTAGTCATGTAATCCGCGGCCTGGTTATCAGCGCATACCACTTTTACACCATGCTCCCGGCTACAGTCCATACCCTGTTTAGTGAGAGCATGGAACCACAAGTCATATATCTTGCTTTCGACTTCTTCCAAGTCATTATCCTTTGAGACAAAATACAATGTGTGGAAATGCGGGTGCCACCCCGAAGCAAACGACCAGCGTACTTCTACAGAGTCCACCGTACCAACCAAACCAATCTCTTCTTTCAGCTTGCGCCAGCTTCGAGAACGTTTCATAAATCGCATTGCCGCTTTACTGTCAGTTAACAAATCAGCCAGGGCATCATCACGGCTATGCCGCACAGTGAAGGTCACAAACAAGACTTTGAGTCCCTTATCCCTTGCCTTCTCTATTCCTTCCTGTAGTTCTTTACGTCTTCCGATACCTATTCGGGTACTACATATCGGACAGGTCCAGACAGAGCCACATACAGCAACCCCCTTAAGATGTGCCCGGCCGGTCTTTGTATCCTTCCACACCCCTATTGCTCCCCGCGGGATAGGGATATGTAAGCACTTTGATACCCGAAAATCAGGTAGGATTTCGCGGGCTACGTCTTGGTCTTTATACCGACTTTGTATCAAATAATCGCGCCATTCGCGCTGCTCTGTGGCACCTAATTCTGTGTATTTACCAAGATGCTGAGTTCGGTCTTTCGCTGCGCTCATGACAACCCTCCGGCCAGCGTTTTGATGGTCTCTTGGATGGTCAAGCCCTGCCAAATAGAAAAGAAGTTTAGAACGTCCCCCCGCTTGCCACAGGACCGACAACCGAATAGGTTACGTTCTGTATCAATCCAAAATGACGGTTGCTTGTCACCATGGAACGGACACCGGCCAGCAAACCACCGGCCTTTTTTATGGTCAGATGACTTCAGCCGCACGCGCCCGGCCAACTCTGAATTTTGAATAAGATCCAAAATGAGATAATGATTTTTGATTTTCTTGACCACCCCTCCCCCTAAATGCTCCGGCTTTACTCGTGGCGGTTCTGGCAACTTTGGGGGCTTTTCACTGAGTAAAGGAAAATCTAAGGTCTCGATTGTTCGGATTTTTGGTGGGGTCAATGGTTGGTATATTGCCCCGCTGGGATGTTTGCACCCAGGTCCCATGATTGCCTTGCCCTTGCCCATGACTTCAAACCCATCACCGCGCCAACTTCTTAGGTCAGAGCTAAGATAATACACATGAAAACCGCGGTTCGTTTTTACTGTGAAGGTTTCAGCCAGGTCCCCCGCTTCATCGTGCCATTGGTCAAAGGTTTTGGGGTTGTCAAAGTCAATGACAACCAATTCCCCCGCACCAGTCAGCAGCGCGTAATTATTGCCCCGTTCTATCCATTCCAGCAATTCATGATCGGTTTCAATTTTCCGCTTGTGGGGTCCATAACCTGAGACAAAATGCTTGCTCCCAGGTTGACAGGGGGCCAACTGGCACCCCCTGTCATGAAATAAAATTGCGAACGTTAATGGGTCGGCAATCATCAAAAATCCTGCTTTCTGTTTGTGGCTTCGATAGGTGTATTCTGTGACATTTCATGCCTCGATTTTGCTTTTCTGCAACGCATCGAACATGTCACAGAATTTCGGTTCATACCCTTCAGCGGTTCCTTGCAAATGACACATTTCCGCTTACGTGGTCGGCGTTTTAGGCTTTGACTTTTGGGCCGTTGCCATTGCTCCGATTAAGAATTTCAGGATTGAACGCGTCTATTTGGTCGCGAATATCTTCAGCAGCCAAAATTTCCGCTTGCCCTTCGGACCTTTCCAAGGTGGCAGGGATAGCCTTGCGGATTGAATCGGCTCGCTGGAACATTTCAGCCAGCACCAAATCAGCACTAGCGAGCATAATCTCAAGGTCGCCCTTGTCTAATTCCAACCGGGTATTGTCCGAGATTTTCAAGACTTCCAGGGCATCACCACGCTTTTGCCGGTCGTAGGCTGATACATGGCTGGCCAACTGGTAAATGGATTCCGTCACGATTGCAGAAATCAGGACCACAATCATCACCCCCGCAGCCACCGGGCCAGCTTTGGCTGTGTTTAACATCCCAATCAACAGAAGGATGTCAGCGCCAAAGAAAAAGAGAGAGCCAATCAAGGCAAAAGTCAAGCCAACCAGCGCCGACCATTTTTGAGCTTTGTTTTCGTGGCCAGGGAACGACCGATAACGATGGTACAGGAATTGCCCCTCAGTCCCAACACTGGACAAAATACCCAACACCCAGCCCATGAAGCCCCAGCCACGCAGTTCTCCCATAAGATGCACGGTTGAGACAATGAACGCGGCAATGATGGCACCGGCCAGGACGTTTCCCCAGGTGTTTTCCGATGCAACCAGGCCGCGGGCGCGTTTCTCGATACCTGCGATTTTCCGTTTGTCCAAATAGTTCGTGTTACTCATAACTTGCTCCGTTTCAAATTTTCCAGGTACAATAGGCAAACGCCTTGAGACCGTGTCCCCGGTTGATATGGCTTAGACCCCGGCCTTCTGGTCCCACTGGAGAGCCGGGGTTGCTTTTTAAGTTTTCAATGTGTCCAATAGTTGAGCCTTGGTTGCTGGCAATCCTTTTTCAATTGCCGTCCGTATTACCGCTGTTCGCGGCAACCCTGTTTTTTCAACTATCTCGTCGATATCAGACTTAGTGAAATCGTTCACTCTAGCCGAAATCAAATTATGAAACTTCCTGGGGTCGCGTGGTCGCACCATTCAAATCACCTCCTTTCGTTCAGTCTGTCAGCGGGGGATGTTTTGGCATGGGCCAATTGCAAATCATCATCAATCAAAGCCAAGTACCGCATGATTGTTGAATAGTCTGCATGTCCCATCAGTCGCCGTAGGGTTTCCATATCCATCCCCGCCCGTAAAGAATTAACACAAAAAGCGCGGCGAAAATCATGGCATCCGGGAACTTCAATCCCAGCCTGATTAGCGCGCCTTCTCAACATTTGCCTAAGTCCCCAATAAGTTAGCCGTTCTCCGTTCTGCTTCGCCCACAAAGGCCCGGTGCTCCGAGTGTGGATATGCTGCCGCAATGCACGTCTTGCCGTTTTGCCAATAAACACTGTTCGGGCCTTATTTCCTTTCCCTTCCCGAATATAAGCCGCGCCGGTTCGCATGTTTACATCTTCGATATCAAGAGAAAGAAACTCATTTGCTCTTGCGCCGGTATCCAAGAGACACAATAGCACCGCCTTATCTCGCAAGCTGTGCCAGTCTTTACCGCAGGTTGCCAGCATTGCCCTAACATCAGCATTAGTGATTGGGAGCAGGGGAGCACCATTCAATTTTGGGGGCCTTACTTTTTTGAATATTTTTGTGTAGTCGCGTGCATCTGTTTCAACGCCCCACCAATAAACAAACGTTTTCACAATACGATAATGAGCATGAACACCACCGCGGTTATGCCCTTCATCATTTTTCAGCCACAACATAAACCCCCGTAGTGCGTCAGCAGTCAAGGAATCTATTGCATGAACACCATTCTCCTGACAGAACAGAATAAATTTCGCCAAGTCAGCGCGGTAATAGCGCACCGTGTTTGGCGATAGCTCTCTGATTTCACAATCAATCAGGAATGACTCAACCCATGCCGCTATTTCGTTGCTAAGCGCGGGTACCTTTACACCATTTGGCATAAAAAAACCTGTCTCGAATTGAGACAGGCTTCATATAGAGCGCCGGTTTTATCGCATAGTCCGGTCTAGTGCGCGCGCCTGGAGAGCGCGTATACCGCAAGGTATCGAGGGTTCGAATCCCTCCCTCTCCGCCAGAAGAAACCTCCTGAGAAATTGGGAGGTTTTTATTTTTTAAGTTTGTTAGTTGGATAGCCTAGTTCTCACCACCAAACCAACCACACTACCCCATAATTTCTGTCAGTTTTTGGATTCGGGATTGAAGATCAGGGAAGATGTGGCGGTAAACTTCTTCGAATAACTGGGAATATTTTTGAGCGCTGGCTAGTGAGGGAGCAAAAGTCTTCTGGATTTTTCCACTCATCTGCTGAGCAGCTTGATTGATCGATGAAAACAATCTTGCTCCAGTTGCAGCCAGGATGCCGGCCCCCAAAGCGGTGGCTTCGGCCGTACTGGTGCGCTGAATGGATTTACCCGTGACATCGGCGATTATCTGGCACCAGGTATCGCTCTGGGAGCCACCCCCCATCACAACGATTTGGTCAATTCCCTGGTTTAGGGCGGATTCTACCCCTCCAAAATGGAGTCGCAACTCTAAAGCGATGCCCTCCAATATGGCCCGATAGAGATGGACCGGACGATGCTGTCCCTGCCAACCGATGATCAGGCCGCGGGCAGTGGGATCCCAATAAGGATTGAGCGCACTGTTCCAGTAAGGCACTAACAGCAACCCATCTGAACCAGGGGCAATAGATTGAATTTCAGTATCAAAATCCTGAAGTGACCGCTCCGTAGAAAAATTCTCCAGGAACCAGTCGAGGGTATAAGTCCCACCTAAAATAACCGTTTCCAACGAATACCCCCTGGGAACACCCACATACATTGTTCGAAACGCTTTGTCGGTCGTAAATCGATCGCTGAAGGTCCCAGAGACTACGCTCGTTCCCAGGCTCAAATAGCAGTTTCCAGGCTGGGTAATGTTAAGGCCCAACCCACCAGCCTGACCATCCCCTAAACCGGCAAAAACCGGTATTCCACTAGGAAGTCCACATTCCTGGGCGGCAAATTCGGATACCAGACCGATGAGGGTTCCTGCCAGCACCGCGGTGGGCAATTGGGATGGGTCTATCCCGATGAAATCCAATATGTCCGCATACCACTCATTCGCCCGCATATCAAATAAACCGGTGGGATCGGCCATTCCCCACCCAGTGGCAAAATTCCCTGTCAAACGAAAATTCAGATAACCTGCCACATCTAAGAATTTGACCGTTTGCTGGAATACTTCCGGCTCATTTTCTCGTAGCCACAACATTTTGAGCACGGTCAGATTCCCCGAGAGTGGTTTCCCGGAATGAGCATGAAATTTAGGGATTGCCTCTCGCATTTTGGGCAATAGATCCCGGGCCCGGTTATCCATCCACAGAATGGCATTGCGCAGGGACTGACCACCACGCCCGACCGGCACAAAGGTTTCGCGCTGAGGACAAATGCACAGGCCCGCAATTCGAATGGGTTCAACACCCTTCATGGCTATGCGCATTGATTTTACCATAGCCAACCACCAATCTGACGCGGACTGTTCGTGCCAGTCCGGGCGCGGTTTCAGGAGAGGGATTTCTGCTTTTCCGACTGAAATCTGGGCGCCACTGATATTCCAGACAATAGATTTACACGCAGTGGTACTGGAGTCGATGCCAATGACCAAATTCTGTTCTGATTTCATGGTGTTGTCTTTTTGAAAGACCTTCAAGGTTTTTGAAACCTTGAAGGTCTATGTTCTAGAGCGGCATCACGAATGGTAATACAATGAGCACTACGATGAGTACCAATATGGTTAATGGTAACCCCACCTTGATGTAATCGCTGAACTTATACCCCCCCGGCCCCATCACTAACACATTGGCTGGATGACCTACCGGGCTAAGGAAAGCGGCTGAGGCGGATATTGCCAAAGACATCATCAGCGGATAAGGTGAGATGTCCATATCCGCGGCGGTGCGGAGGGCAATGGGGGCCAGCAAGACCGCGACCGCCGGGTTGGGCATGACCTGAGAGGCCAGGGCAGCCAGGATAAATAGACCGGCAATGATAGCAATAGGCCCCAGGCCGCCGATCAGGGCTACCATCCCTTCCGCCAGGAATTGGGCCGCGCCGGTACGGTCCATGGCGATCCCTAAGGGCAGCATCCCGGCGATGAGGAAGATGGCCTTCCACTGGATAGAGCGGTAAGCCTCATCCATCGTCACACAGCCGGTCAAGACCATCAAAGTCATCCCAGCAATGGCCGCGATGGCGATGTGGAGCCAGCCTAAAATTACGGGGAGTAACACCCCAATCATGATTAAGATCGCCAGAGGTGCTTTCTTCAAGCGCGGGGCTTCCTGGGCGTCTTCGGTGAGGACCAAAAAGTCGGGATCGCTGCCTAACACGCGCAATTTATCACGCGGGCCGTATAACAACAGGGCATCGCCAAACTTCAGGGCCATATCGCGCAAATTAGAACGATAGGCCCGACCTTCGCGCCAGATCGCTAAAACGTTCAGACCATATTTGGCTCGAAAGTGGAGGTCATCGAGATTTTTTTCTGCCAGGGTGGAAAACGGCGAAAGAACGGCCTCCACCAAACCAATCGATTCGGATTCCAGGGCCGCGATGTCGGGAGCCGTTTGCGGTTCCACTTTTAGATTGGTCAACCCCTGAACCGTTTCGAGATCATCTCGTTTGCCCTTTACGATCAATAAATCCCCGGCTTCCAGGCATTCATCCGGCGAGATCATCAGTTGGAGTTCGCCCTGACGCAAAATCCCCATGACACCCAATCCATAGGCATATCCCAAACGGCTTTCGATCAGGGTTTTGCCATCCAGTTCAGAATCTGGCAAAATCCGCAAGAGCATCAGGCGTTCTTCAAGATGGTATATCTCAGGGGTAGCCGGTTTGATGGTAAGGGCTTGGTCAGCGGCCTGGATTGAATCTAATTGATCTTGGGTTCCCTGGCTGAGAAGAATATCCCCGCCCTTAAGCATGACTTTTTCCAAATTCGTCCGCCAAACCCGGTCGGTGCGCCGGATCGCCAAGACGATGATCCCAAACTTGCGCCGTAGGTCAATTTCGCCCAGGGTTTGGTCTTTGAAAATCGATTTCTCGCCTAGTTGAATTTCAACCAAATCGATTTCGGTTGAAGTCAGGCGTTCAATGGCCAGGTCAGCATCTTCTAAGACAAAATGCGGACTGTCATCCATATCATCCAAACGTCCCAGGTGCCCTTCAACCAGCAATCGATCTCCGGGTTGGATGCAAAACTCCGGGGTGGGAGCCAGGTGCGGGCGATCATCCCGCAGGATGGCGATCACATTGAGACCAAGGGCCAACCCTAATCGACTATCTTTCAGGCTTTTTCCGGAAAAGGGTGAATCGGGCGGAACCTGGATGACCACCATACGTTCATGTAATCCAAATAATTCGATCGCATCATCCGAACCGTTAGATGAATATTCCCTGGCGATATCCCGATCAGGGAGTAGAAAACGTCCAGCCAAAGCCAGGAAAATGATTCCCACTACCATGATGACCAGGCCAACGGGCGTGAAATCGAACATGCCAAAGGGTTCCAAACCGGCATCTCGCAGGGCTTCGGCGATAAGAATATTGGGGGGCGTGCCGATCAGGGTGACGAGACCGCCCAAGAGCGCGGAATAAGATAGGGGGATCAACATTTTTGAAGGAGATTGTTTAGTCTGCCGGGCAATATCAATAACCACGGGCAAAAACAGGGAGGCCACCCCAATGCTGTTCATAAACCCAGAAAGAATCCCGGCAACGATCATGATGATGAACATCAGCCGGGCATTACTAGTCCCCCCCCAGCGCAGCAGACGCTTGCCAATCAGATTCGCGACGCCGGTTCGAGAGAGGGCCCCGCTGAGAATGAGCACAGCCCAGACCGTCACCACCGCCGAATTACTAAACCCGGAGAGCGCTTCAGCTGGCGTTACCAATCCGGTAATTGCTAACGAGACCAAAACCAGTAGCGCCACTAAATCCACTCGAATTTTATCGGTGACAAACAAGATAATTGCTGCCCCTAAAATGCTCAACACGATGATCATTGGTCCGGTCATTTCTTGGCTCCTGCGATTGAAGATAGTATGATTTTATCAAAATGCGCCAATTAAGCGGTACAATCTGGGCGTTGTGTAAGCGGTGGACATTGAAACCGACAAATTGACCTAACGGAGCACTATGGAACTCTACTTCATTCGACATGGACAATCTATAAATAATGCGGGCTGGGGACTGGATGGATTTCAAGATGTTTCTGACCCCGAATTGACCGAAATTGGACACCAACAAGCCCAAAAACTAGCCGAATTTCTCGGCCCCAGACAAGAACGGGATGATTCGATCAATTGGAATAGTCAAAACCAATTTGGGTATGGATTAACACATCTCTATTCTAGCCTGATGGTCCGGGCGGTGGCCACCGCGACGCCAGTTTCGGAGGCGATCGGACTGCCCTTGGTTGCCTGGCCAGATATTCATGAATCAGGCGGAATTTTCTCCCGGGAACATGGTGAAGAACGCCCCGGTTTGCCTGGCCGGACTCGCGCCGATTTTGAGACCGAATTCCCTGATTTGGTTCTGCCTGATTGGTTGGATGAACGCGGTTGGTGGCAATCCCAACCTTTTGAAGACCGCCCCGCCCGTAAAGAACGCGCCCAACAGGTCTGGACCGAATTATTAGCCCGGCACGGTGATCAAGACGGCCGTCCAGAACACCGGGTGGGCTTCGTCAGTCACGGTGGGTTCTTCATGCAACTCCTAACCTGTGCCATCCAAGTTGAAATGCGGCGCATCGCCGATTGGATGCACGAATACTGGTTCCTAATGAACAACTGTGCGATCACCCGGATCGACGTAAAAGATCAGGTTTTAGTGTGCTATACCAACCGCAATAATTTTTTACCAGCAGAATTGATTACGTGAGGGAAGTTGCTAGAATCAGGTTACAACGCTTGAATATGCTGGTCTCAGCATTCTCCGCGAACGCAGCGGTTTAGTAACAGAACGCGGAGACAATCAATGAACTTTGTGCTTAAGCCTACCGCCCCCAATTCAAGCAGTTTTCTTATCAGACATTAGTGTAACCACCCCTACTAGTTTTAAGTATTTACCCGATATTTCGCGCGATTGACTGGCAATATTTTTGGATTCTGTTTTGAGATATCAGACTGAAGAGTAATAATTTCAGCTGCCAAACCTGCTACCGTTTTCAGTTCGAAAAACCGAGCCAAAGGAATTTCAATTCCATACTTTTCTTGGAGGCGGTTTATAATTTGGGTAGCCAACAACGAATGCCCTCCCAATTCAAGGAAATGATCAATAACACCAATCGGTGAAATTCCCAACACTGCGACCCAAATCTGAGCAATTTCAGCTTCCAGCGCCGTTTCTGGTTCTTTCAGCGGAGTATCGATTTGAGGCCGTTCGGTTCCAGGATCAGGTAATTCAGTATAACTAATTTTTCCCGCCGTTGTTACCGGAAACTCCTTCAATATAACGAACCTGGCAGGAATCATGTAAGCGGGTAATTTTTGAGCAATTTGATTGCGGATTTTTGTTATCGACAGATTTTCTCCCTTAGCCGGAACAATATAGGCGACCAATTCCATCTCATCTTGAGCATTTGCGCGGCCAATTACAACTCCGGTTGAGATTCCATCACATTCCAGTAAAATCGTCTCAACTTCTCCCATCTCCACCCGGTAACCACGGACCTTAATTTGATGATCCGACCGCCCACGGTGATACAACACTCCGTCCTGCATCAAACCCAAATCCCCAGTACGATACAACTTCGCGGCTTGGTCTTCCGACTCTGGGATAAAGGATTCCGCAGTCAATTCAGGATGACCCCAATACCCGGCAGCAAGGAATTGGCTCTTAACCACTATTTCGCCAACTTCACCGGCGGGAACTTCTTGCTGATTTTCGTCCCAAATAGAAATTTCCTTATCCGGAATGCGATACCCCATGGGAACCCCTAATTCAGGAAGTTGCTGACTGCGGGTAATAAAACATTCGGCAATAACCAGGGCCTCTGTGGTTCCGCCTCCCATCCTCAAATAGGTGTCATTTGAAAAATAGTCTCTGAATAGTTGGATATCCGTGGTGCGAATTGGCTCACCACCGGTCAAAACCAGCCGGAGGTGAGGGTAATTTTCTTCCTCCGGAAGGAGTTGCACCAATTGGCGCAGTGAGGTAGGGAATATTTGAAAAAAGGTTATTTTTTTCTCTTGCAGCCAGCTTGCCAGTTTGGTCAAACCCTGCGCTTTGATATCAAAGGGAAATATCG
>CAYVQU010000116.1:0-16741 GCA_964453155.1 uncultured Anaerolineales bacterium
GTAAATACTTCCAGATCGAATCCCCAATATCACCCGAACTGAAGATAGCAGCCCAAAAGCAAAGAGTAAAGAAGATAATAACTCGGCTTGTTTACGGGCACTACCCGTTGCAATTGAAGGGTGCGCACCAACTATTTTTTGCCAAATTCCCGTTAAAAGGGATGGCTGATTTATTTTCTGAGTTTGACTTATCGCCATGGATCACTCCTCAGTATTTCTCTATCCAAATATCTATTAACTCTCATTGGATTGGGGTTTCACTTTTAATTCTACGCTCGTTTGGGATCCCAATGTCCGGCCTAATTCGCTGACCGCGATTTTGAGAACATCATCGATACTTCCAGCAGACTGAATGCGTTGATTGATAGCTGCGATCTGTGCTTCTCGAACCGCCTGCCGTTGCGCACGAGTATATGCCTGCGCATTTTGTACTGCAATGGCGACCTGGTTCGCTATCGATTGGATCAGGTCAGCATCGGTTTCTGTCAAACCGTCGGTAACGTTGTGCTGCACATCCAAAACACCGAGGACATCGGTACCAATCGCGATCGGTACGGCCACCTCGGCTTTGGTTTCGGGGAGCAAGGGGTTCGGCAGCCAGCCATCAGCCTGCGCGACATCGGGAATTAAGACAACTTCGTTAGAGGCTACTGCCCGACCAACCAAGCCGCGTCCAGGTTCAATTTTGTGACCGCGGGCCAGCATGGCCTGTCCGGCTTCACCAGTACCACCGACCATTTCCAGGTTTTGTTTGGTTTCATCGTAGAGGTAAATGTGGGCGTGGTAGAAACCAAAGGCCTCAGTCAACTGCTCCACAACCTCGCGGACCAACTGGCCTTGATCGAGAATTGTGGAGAGACGGCGGCTCACTTCCGAAGTGGTTGCCAACGCCCGGGTACGATCAGCAACGCGCTGCTCCAGAGAACCAATCAATGTTCGTAACTGAGTAGTCATACTATTGAAGGCCGTTGCCAGTGTAGCGGTTTCATCCTGGCTTCTGATTTCTACCTGTCTTGAGAAATCACCCGAACTAACCGATTCGGCGACAGTCGCTAACTCGATAATGGGCGTTGTAATAATTTGAGCAACAAAAGCACCAAAGAGGCCAGCTACAACCATGGCAATTACGACCACGAAGACCGTGATGGTTAAGTTGTTTGTGGCCAGGGCAATCGCTTCGGCACGGGGTTGTTCCGCCACGACCGTAAACGTTTGTTGTCCCAAAGAAAATCGTTCAATCGCCAAGGCAACTTCAGTCCCTGCAATCCCAGAGGTAAACGTACTTTCAAGGGGTAGCTCAACTTGGGTGCCTTGCAACACGATGGATGGATTGGCGTGGGCAACCACTTGATTGGCATTGTCGACCATATAAACGATCCCGCTGCCAACCCCATCAGCTTGGGCCATTAAGTCCCATACGGTTTTGAAGCGGAATTTTGCGATCAGGGCATATGCGATATCTCCACTGCGCAAATCAATCGCCGGAACTGAGATCACCATGAAGGGCTCGCCGGTAACTTCATCAAATTGCACCGGACTAAAATAGGTTTCGCCAAGTTCTTTTAAGAGATCAAATTCAGGTTGACCTATCCTACTTACTAAAGTCTCAGCAGTCTTAATCTCAAGCCGAGATAGGAATATCTGTTCTTGTCCCTCTCCATCTACCAATATAATCTCATCATATACGTCCTGTGCGGATAACAAACCCGCCAGCACATCCGATTGTTCTTCTAAAGATAAACTGGCCAGACCACGAATATCCGTCAAGGCCTGTAACTCATTTTCACGAGCCTGAATAAATACGCGCGTTTGCTCTGCAACTAATTTTGCGGTCTGATTCTGCAACTCCAAAGCCTGAGGCAACAGGGTATTGAAGGTTTGCAAACTGATGATGGCACCCACTACGACCAATGGAACAATGGTTACTAAAAGGAAACTGAGAATCAAGCGACTGCGAAGATTACCACGCCAGGCCCTACGAATAGAAAATCCCAAGAGTCCCAAAACAGCCAGAGGAACAACCACTGCAACAAAATTGGGAACGATCGTAGCACCAAGTCGAAAAGATGGGTTCCATACCTCAATAAGTATGATAACTACACCGGTTGCACCTGCAACAACTCCGCCTAAACGACGAGCAGAAATCGGCAAAACCTGGAAAATCAATATCGGTGTGAGTGCTATGATAAAAATAATCGAAATAGAACCAAAGTTATCCAACACAAGTGCTGCAAATAATGGTGGGAATAGACTGGCCCCAAAGATCAGCCAAGCGCCTAAGTCTATTCGATCTCTCCTGATTAATATGTAGGCCCCTAGACTAACCAGGAACATCAACCCAGTAATAGGCATCAAGATTTGATCGGACAAATCAAAACGACCTTTTTGCAAGACAAAAACAGCGTAAATAGACAAGCCCAAAAAGGCCAATCCCAGGACGGTAAAAATACCAGCTGCCCAGGAGGCTCTTCGCTTCTGACGTGAATTTTCGGTAGTTTCGTGGTTCTCAATATTCGTCATTGAAAACTCTCCATTCTAATTTCTTCGAATTTCATCGAACGAAACAATTACTTTTATCAAATTCGAACTAATTTCTTCTTCGGTAGTTTTCGGAATGTAATTGAAATCAATCATTTGCTCAAACCAAAAACTGCTAAAGCGTGGCGGTTATTTCTACCAGTTTGATTTCATAATCCAAACCGCCACGCTAATACTGCTCAAAGTACTCTAGCGCAGAATATCATCCGCGGTTCGTAAAACTTCATCGGAGATCTCAATACCAAGGGTATCTGCAGCCGGTAAATTAATGGTCAGGAACAAATCAGATACTTCCACCGGTAATTCTCCAGGAACAGCGCCCTGGAATATTTTATGGGCTAACGAAGCCGCAGTTTGGCCGGTAACTTTACTGTCATCGGCATACAAGAATAATGCGCCATTCTTAATTTGCCCTTTCGTGTGGGCGACCACGGGAATTCCATGTTCATTCCCAAAATCCATGACGGCTTGGGTTCCATTTGAATTGACGGTATCGGGCATGAATTGGATCGCGATGCCTGCCAAGGATCCCTGGTCTGCAAATGTTTCTAGTTCAGTTGTTATATCTGTGGGGCTAGATACATGCTTTTCTATGAGTTCGATCCCTAAAGAGGCTGATCCTTGTTGGACGGCAGGAACACTGCTGGCAGCGGTGGAGTAATTAGGATCGTATAGAACCAATAAGCGCTCAACGGTGGGGACCATTTGGGTCAAAAACTCAACGCGCTTTCCAAGATATGATGTTGGCGGTCGGGCGACACCGGTCAGGTTGGCACCCGGGCTAGGCAAGCTGTTTACCAACCCAACACCGACTGGGTCCTGAATGATTGTAAAAATCACCGGGATTTCGGTATCCACAGTAGCCACTTGAGCAGCCTTGGCAGCCCCTGTGGTGGTGGTAACGATCAAATCAAATTCATTGGCGACAAATTGGTCTGCATATTGCTTCATTTTCTCCGCATCACCACCGGCGGATAGCTGTTGATAGATAATATTCTCACCTTCGATATAACCTAGGTTTTCCATTTCAGCTTTGAACCCATCGAAAACACTATTAAAAGTATCTACCCCTGAAAGCAATCCGACTTTATAGGTCTGAGCTTCCGGTTCACTGCTGCAACCGCTAACTATTGAAGTTACAATAAGGGAAGCGATAATCATCATTACAAATAAAAGGTTTTTGCGAGACATTTAGATCTCCTGTTAATTAGTTTGTTAGTTGGTTTGTTGGTTAGATTGATCCGCATGGAGGCGGACACCAGTATCTTTACCCAGGGCTCGGCCAAGTTCACGAACCGCCACCTGGAGAGCATCTTCAACTGAAGTTGTGCTTTGAATTTGCTGACCGATATTACCGATCAGAGCTTCACGGTCAGCCTGGCGTTGCGCATCCCGGTACGCGCGGGTATTTTGGAGGGCAATCGCAACCTGGTTCGAAATTGAAGCCAGCAGGTCGGCGTCATCTTGGGCCAGACCGCCAACTTCATTGTCCTGCACATCAAGAACCCCGAGAACATTTTCACCAATGGCAATCGGCACTGCGACCTCAGCTTTAGTATCCGGCAGCAGGGGATTGGGCAGCCAACCTTCAGCTTGGGAAGTATCAGGGACTAAGATAATTTGATTGGTATCGGCCGCCCGGCCAACCAAACCACGGCCCATCGCCACGGAGTGGCCCTGATCGAGCATGGTTTGTCCGGCCTCGCCGGTACCACCCATCATCTCCAGGTTTCGGCGATCATCAGAAACCAGATAAATATGGGCATGGTAATAATCAAAGGCAGACTGAACCTGATTCACAACTTCGCGGACCAATTCGCGTTGATCCAAGATCGTCGAGAGCCGGCGGGAGACTTCGGTGGAAGTCTCGAGCGCTCGAGTACGATCGGCAACCCGATCTTCCAAACCTGACAATGTTTCCCGGAGTTGACCCGTCATGGCGTTGAATGTATCTGCCAGCGTACCAACCTCATCCCCGGTTTCTACCGTCGCCCGAGCAGTCAAGTCACCGGCCGCAACTTGTTCAGCAACGGATGTCAAGCGTGTAATTGGGGCTGAGATTACCTGGGCAGTACCGATAGCTGCCACAATAGCAATGATGACCGTCACAACACTGGTCTGCAAAATCGTTTGGATTACTCGTGTAACTGGAGCATAGGCCTCATCAGTATCTTGTTCTACAACGGCGGTCCAACCCAATTTAGAGACCGCTTCATTAATCCGTTTCTCTTGGGCTGAGAGGTATTGCCTCTGCCCTTCGGGTAAAGATGCATCTTCGAAAAGCGTTCCGATGGCAGCCGCCATGGGGGCCACTGTAGTGCTCCCAGCCGTACTCACATCACCCAGATAATCGGCCGGATTCCACACCGACCAGGTATCTTCTTTCATAACCACTTGCCAGGTTTGTTTGGAAAGATCCAGAGCGGACTCGCTGGCTGGGAAATATCCAATCTCACCAATTACGGCATTCACATTTTCGAGAAAATAATTTAGATAAGCCGCAACTTGCGGTTTGGCTTTCATCACCCCGGCATCCGAATACAACAGGAGCGGCCTGGAGAGGGGATATTCCGCAAATTCAACCGTCTTGGGACTGGGCGTTATCCCCTCAACTGCTAAGATTTGTAGTACATCCGCAAACTCGAGGTAATAGGCATATCCAAAGAAACCAATTCCATATGGGTCTGAAATGACGCCTTGCGCCAAAACATTGTCATCATCCGAGAAACGGATATGACTGGCTGCCAACAATCCCTGTGGATCGTCATTTAGGACTACTTCGCTAAAATAATCGAAGGTTCCGGAATTTTCATCAGGTACGTAACGATTGATCGGTTCAGCCGGCCACTCAGGGCGGACATCGGCCCAGGTTTCAGCTGTCGAGAAGATGACGGCTAATTCGTCCAAGGTTACGTCTGTAACAAAATCATTTTGGGTCCCAACCACAATGGCCAAAGCATCGGTCCCCACCAAAAACGGAATTGGCGTGCGGCCATTTTCTTCACAAAGCTGCTTTTCAGTATTATTAATAAGGCGGGAAGCATTTGCAATATCGACCGTACCGGATTCACAAAACTGATTCAGCCCCGAACTGGTGCCAATGGGGGCAATGTCGACAATATTCCCGGTTTCGACCTGATGTTGAGTGGCGTGTCCGACCAACATTTCAACGCCTTGTTGATCTTGAACAACATCGTAGCGGGTAACGCCAACCTCGTCTGCTTCATGATCATCTTCCCCCTCGAGGTCATTTTCATCGGTTTCGATCAAGTGCTTGACGATTTCTGCTGAAAGCGCATTCGCATCTTCTGTGCTCACATTGGGGTCAAACAACAGTTTCCCATCCGCATCGAACAAAACCACAAAACCGGTTTCACCAACCCGAGTTTGCGCAATCAGGCTGTATAAACTGTCTACCAAAATAGTAGTACGCATAACGCCCACTGGGTCACCCGTCCGCTGATCGATTACCGGCAAGGCAATTAGAAAAACTTCCCTACCAACGGAAACATCAAATTTGGGTTGGGATATATATAAGGCCCCCACTCCATCATTCCAGGCCGTCTGCCACCATTCTTCCTCACCTTGATAGTAGTCGGGGGGACGTTGAGAAGCAGCCACAATCGCACCATAGCGATCGGTTACAAAGACTTCTACATGATCTTCAAAAGCCGATTGGAAATCCAAGATTTGTTTCCCGGCGGGATTCAAAACCGAGTCGCTGGATAAAACATTCACAACCAAAGGATCAATATCGGAGGCTGTGAGCCACAGAATGTCAATTTCTTGAATTCGGGTATAAATTTGGGCCTCGGTGCCTGTATATGAGAGATTTTGTGCGACAATGGCATCGCGCAGGATTTCATTGACAGCCAAAACCGAAATCGTTGAAGCCTTTTCGAGGAAGAACTCGTCCACCAGCTGTAACTGAGTATCGGCGAGTTCTACAAAGCCGGACCCGATTTGCGTTTGTAATGTTTGTTGGATTGATCTTGCAACGAAGAAACCGACCGTACCTAAAGACAAAATACTTAAAACCACAAAAGATGAGATTAGTTTAGTGCGAATTGAGCCACCCAAAACCTGCCGGGTGGCTTGAATCGCAAAGGCCACTGTCAGAATTGCCGAGGCAATCACAGCTACCGCTAATAGTTCATCCGCTGGTTTTTGACGGATAGGGGCATCAACTAATTCGATGGTCACCATCACAATTAATGTCACAATGGCAACGATAGTTGTCCACCGGCGCGATTCGGGGGGCATTGTCTGCATAATGAAGAGCCCCGAAGAAACCAAGGCGTACACAATCAGTGCCCACCCCACACCATACTGGAAAGTGATTACCGTAAAGGGCATGATTAAGTTTGCCAGGAAAATGATGCCAGTGCCTAAAACCAACCGCCCGCGTCGCACCAAAATCAACCCGATCAAGCCGGTAACGAACAACAGAATTGGGGTTCCCAGCATGACATAGTCTACCCAACTGGTGATGTCAGCAATTAGATAACCAGCCAGGAACAACAACAGCCCAGCGACGGTTAACATCCCCGCACCCCAGGTGGCATTACGAGTCATTTTCTCGTCTGATAGTGTTAAATTAATAGGTTTATTTTGATTCATGGATTGCTCCAAACCTGTTAGATACTGCCATTAATTTCAGCCAGCATCGGCTGAGTAGGTTCTTTTACGTTTGTAATGGGAAGGCTAAAACTAAAGGTGCTACCTTCATCAACGGTGCTTTCGACAGCGACTTCACCCTGGTGCTGCTCGATAATGGCTTTTACAATCGCCAAACCAAGGCCGTTACCTTCGATATCTTTGGTCTCATCGGTTTTCGACCGATAGAATTTATCGAAAATGAATGGTAAGTCATCTTGGGGGATGCCATAGCCAGAATCTTTGATTTCAACCCAGATCCGATCGCGTTCCATGGCGGTATCCACCTTGATCTGGCCGTTTTCAGGGGTATATTTGATGGCATTCCCAATCAAATTGCGGAGCACCTGGCGCAACTGAGCTGCATCGCCCACAATTTGGGGGCGCTTTGAGACGGGGCGCATTTCCAAGGTCTGATTTTTCATTTCGGCCTGGGAAACCATATCGTCTACGACACTTTCGAGTAAATTTTTGAGATCTAATTTCTCGGGCTGCAGGGTCATCCCCAAATCCACCCGCACTAATTCGAGCATATTGAGGACCAGCTCATTCATTTGGATTGCGGCCCGTTGGATCCGATCAGCAAAATCAACTTGCATATCGTTCATCGGACCAGCTTTCGATAACAAATCACTGTAACCCAAGACTGCATGGATTGGGTTTTTCAGATCGTGTGAGGCCGTTGCAATGAATTCATTTTTGATGCGGTCTAAGGCTTTGAAATGGCTGACATCGTGCAAGACCACAACCTGGCCCCCATCCTCAATCGGTGTAATCTTGATGGAGAAAATGCGTTGATCAGGCCAAACGATCTCGGTGTCTTCTTCCAGGCATGATTCACAAGCATGATTTAAAATATCGATCAAATCATCATACCCTTGGTTTTCGGGGATCGGTTTACCCATTTGAGTATCTAAATCGGTAAAGAGTTTCAGGCCTTCAGGATTAGACATCTGGAGATTGACCTGGCTGTCGAACACCAAAATGGCATCTGCAGCCCCATTTAGTACCGCCGCCAGCCGTTGTTTTTCTTGTTCGTTGGTCTCAAATAGCAAAATCCGCTCTAAAACAGTGATGGCCTGGGAGGTTAGGGTTTCTAATAATACGCGATCACTTTCATGGAATGCATTCGCCCGGTTGCTGTGAATTGAAAGAATACCTTTGACATCTCCATCTTTAATAAGTGGTACTGCGATGACGGATTGAACCGGCGGTTCACCATCTTGGTCCCGACTGGCCTCGCGCTCATCAATCGAACCAGAAAGTTGGGCCGGTTGCCCAGTTTTGGCGGCCTGTTTTGGACCAATTTTTAGCAAAGATTGGCGCCGAACATTGTCTGCCCCGGCAATTGATTTCATTTCAAGGTTGTCATTCTCAACCTGCCATAATGCAACGGCTGGATATCCCAAGGCTTGCTTGATCAGAACAGGTAATTGCTCATAGAGTTGGGACGATTCGGCAAATTGACCGATTTCTCGAGTAACTTGATTGAGCGCGACCAATTCATTGACGCGTTTGCGTTCGGTGGCATATAGCTGGGCATTTTCTACTGCAATCGCGGCCTGGCTGGCAATCGCTTTTAGAATTGTCAGATGATCAGCTGTAAAATAGTTTGGTTCAGAGTGGGTCAGGGTCAGCACCCCAATCACATCTTGGCGGCCCATTAGCGGCACCGAAACGGCCGATTTAGAAGGATCGTTGGGAATTGCCAGCCAATCTTCTTCTTGAGCGACATTGGTTACGATGGCTTCTTCACGACTGCCAACGACCTGAGCGACCAACCCTCGGGAGGCAACTTTCTCTTGGACTTTGCCAAAGCTCCACGGGGAAAAATCAAATATTTGGTGCATTTGGAAGGTCAGCGTGCCATCGCTGTGGAAAATAACTAAATGCCCATTCTCAGCATTTATGGCTTTAACCGTGCGGCTCAAGAGCGATTTGGTCAGGTCTTCAATATCTAAGCGCTCGCCTAAATCCTGGCTGATTTCGGGCAAGACCCCTAACTCTAGATTGCGAGCGCGCAAGTTATCTTCGGCCTGTTTGACGCGTAATTTTGCTCGAATACGAGCAGAGAGTTCCCGCCAGTCTACGGGTTTGGTGACATAATCATCGGCCCCTAAGGCTAACCCTTCCTGAACATCTTTGACCCCCATGCGGGCGGCAGTGATCATAATGGCGGGGATATGAGCAATGGTTGGATCATCCCGCATCTCTTTTACAACTTCAAAACCATCCTTGTTTGGCATATTGACATCCAACAAGGCCATGTCAGGTTTTTCAGAACGCAATTTATCTAAGGCTTCCTGGCCATCGGTAGCAACGACATATTCGTAACCTTCATTGCGTAAACGCACCGATAGTAACCGGATATTATCAGGATAGTCATCTGCAATCAGAATTTTGAACGGGCGATGGCGGCTGTCAGCTTGCTGCGTTCCCCGATAAGGCAGGATATTTTCTAAGGCCCCCGAAACAATATCCCGTACTTTGACCGGATCAACGGGCTTCACCAGATAATTCTGAATATCTAACCGCCGGGCGGTGGTAGCTAATCCAGGAGTATGATAGGCAGTAACCAAAATCGTATGGCCGGGTTTACGACCATCATTGAGCCGTTCAATCAGTTCTAAACCGCTCATTCCCGGCATCATGAAATCAGTGATTAACACATCAGCGATGTTATCCCCCAATTGTTGGAGGGCATCCTCACCACTCGAAGCCGTTATCACTTCAACCTGGGGGCCAATTTTCCGAATCACCCGAGCCAACATGGAGGCCGTGTTGGGGTGATCATCCACAATTAATACACGTGCAGACGCAGAATTAGGATCGACATTTTTGCTCATGCTAATATTATGCTTGAGAATTGTCGAATTTTCAGTTTGGCTTGGTAGGGAAAAGTTGGGGAAAGTTAGGGGAGAAAATGGTCGGATTTGTCGGAGAAGTCGCAGTCGTCTAAGTTGTCTAAAAGGTCAAAATTGATCTATGACATATAAGACCTATCAGACGAATTGGACGAATTGGACCTATTAGACGATTTAGACCCAATCTCCTCAGTCCGTTATGATCCGATACCCCACGCCGCGCACATTGACGAGATAACCGGGCTCATCCCGACTGACATTCAAAGCCTGGCGTAAAACATGAATATGATACTTGGCCAACTCGCTGGCTTCAGCTTGTTCGACTTCATAGCCTTGAGCTTCGGCGGCTAATGTTTGGTAATCGACCGCTTCGGGGGCATGGCGGACTAAAACGGTCAGGTAAACAAAGGCAGTGGGTGGCAGCGATAAAACCCGCTCACCCAAAGTAGCCCGATGAGCTTGTAAATCCAGAATGAAATGACCGCGTTTGATGAAGCGGTCATCCATCCCAGGCTTCAAATTTGGGTTGACAAACTCTGTCGTTGGCATAGGAGTCGCCGCGGCTTCTATGCGGTGTAATTCGGTTTGTAATTGCGCGATTTGTTCACGGATTTCTCGCTTGCGGCGTTCAATAGCCTGTTCGGATAAAATAACCCGCGTCCGCGCAATCAATACCTCCGGATCAATGGGTTTGAGCAAATAATCTGTGGCTCCCAACCGGATGGCATCTAAGGCTGTTTTTAAGGTTGCATTTCCGGTAAACAAGATTACGGGTAACAGCAAATCTTTCCCCCGAATCTCTTTTAAAATCTCAAGGCCATTCATATCCGGTAGCCGAATATCCGAATAGACCATATCAATGGCGTAATCGGCCAAGGCTTGCAACGCCTGTTGCCCATTCGCGGCGGTAATTACCTCACAGTTTGCCATTTTCAGAACGCGCGCCAAAGTTTGGCGTAATCGATCTTCATCATCGATAAGTAAAACACGACCAAGCGGAACCATAAATTACTCCAATAGAAAACGTTCTTCAACGCCATCCACAGTGGGCAAGGTTAGTTGGAAAACCGCGCCATGGCTGCCATCACTAAATACTTCTAAGCTACCACCATGGTTTTGCACAATTTCATACGAAATAAACAACCCTAATCCGGTGCCTTTTTCTTTCGTTGTAAAGAACGGCTCAAAAATATTTGGGATGATTTCGGTCGGGATGCCAGGACCGGTATCGATCACCTTGAGTGTAATTACCGGCTCAAAAATACTTTCATCCAATTTCATTTCGGTCTTAACCGTCAAGCTGCCCCCTTCCACCATCGACTCAACGGCATTCAAACATAAGTTGAGAATTACCTGTTTGATCTGATCGCGGTTCATACTGGCTGGCGGCAAGTTTTCATCGGGAATGAATTCAAAGGAAACCTGGTTATGCCGGAGGTGGGTAGAGATCAGCTTTTCAACTTCCCCCACCAAATTATTGAGCGTTTCCGAAACGAATTCTTCTTTGACCCGCGGGCGATAGGCATCCCGCAATTGAGCAATTAGATTTCCCATCCGGGCCGTTTCGTCAAGAGCAACCTGAAGATCCTCGCTGGCCTG
Organism: uncultured Anaerolineales bacterium; assembly: GCA_964453155.1. Lineage (GTDB taxonomy): Bacteria > Chloroflexota > Anaerolineae > Anaerolineales > UBA11858 > CAYVQU01. Next base: position 11,658 of record CAYVQU010000116.1, read on the forward strand.
GGTTGAAAGCGATTCTTCCATTTTGACCAGATAGAGTGCATTTTGAATTGCCTGGAGGGGATTGTTTAGTTCGTGAGCTACCGAAGCTACCAAGCGTCCCATCGCAGCCAATTTCTCAGTTTGAATCAACTGGGTGCGAATCGAATGTTCTTTTTGCAACGCATCTTGCAATTCGGCATACAACATGGCTTTGTCCAGCACAACGGCGACCTGATCAGCCACCAACTGGAGAAGTCGAAAATCGTCATCATCAAAAACATTTGGCGCTTTGTGTTGAATATCGAGAACCCCAATGAGTTGGCCGCGAACATTCAACGGCGCGGCCATTTCGGCGGTGGTTTCCGGTAATAGGGGATTTGGTTTATAAAAATGGATTTCGGACACATTATTGGTCATAAAGGCTTCCCCTACTGCGGCGACATACCCCACACACCCCTCATCGATGGTGAGATGATGGGCGTCAGCTGCTAATTGCTCACCAATGGGACCACTGCCTTGCTGGACTGTTAATAATTTCCGTTCGCGATCCAGCATGTAAACATGGACATGATAATAACCAAAGTCTTGCCATAACAAATTCACAACCTGATGGAGAATTCGATCCACATTCACATCGAGAGAATCTAATATTTGGTTATTAATCCGGTAAAGCGTATCAACTTCGCTGAGTCGCCGCCGGGTGGCCTTATACAACCGGGCATTTTGGATCGCGATTGCCGCTTGATTGGCGAGAATCTGAGCCAAAATTGCATCACTATCGTGATAAGCGTTTACTTCGTGATTATCGATCGTCAAAAACCCAATAACTTCCTGGTTGTAGATCAGGGGCGTTCCCATCCAACCATGAATATGTTCAAGATCTAATTCGGTTTTCCAGCGGGGATCTTTTTGAACATCCGAGATGATAAGCGAGGTTTGTTGGGCTTGTATTTCGGCCAAGATTGGTGAATTAATTGGGAGGTATTCACCAATAATTTTATCTGGATTTTCGAACCCCTGTCCGGCAACAATGTGTAATCCTTCGGGTTCAATCAGGATGATTCCGGCACTGTTGTAAGGAATAACTTTGTCGAGGTTGATTAATATCCGGTTGAGAACCATATCTAAATCGAGCGTTGACGCCAGCGTCGTGGCAACCTCCCGGAGAGTCTCGGCTTCCTGGCGCCGCTGTTGTTCTGCTTCGAGTAAAAGGGCTTTCTCGATAACGAGAGTCACCTGCCGGGCGATTTGCTCACCAATCTCAATTTCTTCTGCTGAAAAATGATAGGTTTCATTGAAGGCGACTAGAGCCGCTCCAATTGGCATATCATCGGCAATAAGGGGTAAAGCAATGGACGATTTTATGGGGAATTGGGCCGCAATTTCTGGATTTAGATAGGGTGTATTCCGAACATCTTCGATGGCCAATACTCGGCCAGCTTCCAACACAGATTTGGTAAGCGTTTTTTCATTGGGATCCGTTATTTTGGTAATGTAATTTACACCTTGACCATGTGCCGTTGTTTGGGAAATTAACTGGCTCTCCACATCCCAAAGATTCATATAACAGCTATCGGCATTAAACAACACAACTAACTGACCGGCCAAAGATTGTAAAATTGTTTCCAAGTCAGGGATCTGCAAGGCCGTGCTGGTCATGTCACTGAGCATTTCCAGGTAATGGGCCCGCTGACGGGTTTCTTCAAATAAACGCGCACTCTCAATTGCTAATGCGGCTTGCACGCCTAAGATACCTAAAAGGTGTTCATCATCGCCTGAAAAAGCATTCTTATTGGCACTACTCACGCTGATCGTTCCTAAGCGGCGATCACCGCTTTGAACCGGTGCGACCATTAGAGAACTCAGATAGTCGCCGCTGCGCCCCTTAATCGGCACAAACCGAGGGTCATTCTCGGTATCGCGGATATTTATGGTAATGCCTTTGTCCATTACCTGACCCGCAATTCCCACTCCGGGCTGCATCGTCAGGTAAGGTTCACCCATTTCATATAAACTTGAAACCGAAATTGGCAGCAGCAATTGCTGATCCTGATCATAGAGGTGGATTACTGCCCGTTCAACCTGGGGAATGATTTCGCGCGCGGAAGTGGCAATCAGATTTAGTACCCGCTCCAAATCAAGGGTCTCGTTTAAGGCCTGGCTAATGGTTGCCAAAGCCTGACTCTCTTGTAGACGACGTTGCAAAGCCTCATGCTGGCGCGCATTCGCGATGGCAATCGCCACCCAAGTAGCCGCGGTTCCCAATACATCTAAATCACCCTGATCAAATACTTCTGGTTCAGAGTGTAAAGCTTCCATGACCCCAATAATATGGCCGCCAGAAATTAACGGCACGACCAGTAAAGACTGAATCTGAGTCGCTAAGACTTGATTCGAGTAATGGTCTATCATCAATTCAGACGATTCGCCAGTGAGTAATACCGCCTGTTCGGTTTGAATAACTTGCCCAGCAATGCCGCGATTCGATGGAATCCGTAAATTTTCAAGTTTTTCTGCCGCATTACCCCCCGCGGCCCGGACAACAAATTCGCCCTGATACTCAAGCATCAAGACAGACACCCATTCAGCATCAACCAGGGCTGAAGTGGCCTGAACAACCTGATCCAAAACCTCGCTTACCGCCAGGCTGGAAGCAACCACCTGGCCCATCTCATTGATGGCTGCCAATTGACGCACCCGCCGCCGAATTTCGTTTTCGGCTTGTTTGCGATCAAAGATATCTTGAAAAGCCGAGAGTAAATATCGGTCACCCCCTAGTTGTATAAACTCAGCCGAAACCAACGCAGTTGATATTTCCCCATTCCTGCGGATGTAATCTGCTTCATAGTTGGTTACTTTGCGCAGCTTCCCCAAATCCCGCATCATTTTTTCTCGATCAGTTTGATTAGCCCATAAACCAATTTCGTGGATAGTCTTTCCAATGATTTCATCACGGTTGTAGCCCGAAGCTAGCAAGAAACTTTTGTTTACATCGATAAATTTCGCATCGGGAAAGGTTGTAATCGAAATTGGGCTGGGGCTGGCATGGAACACAGTTGAAAATTTTTCTTCGGAAGTTCGCAATGCATTTTCAGCTTTTTTGCGATCGGAAATATCCCTGATTGCCGCTACGCGAAGGGTCTGATTGTTCGAGTCGGTTGTTCTAGGCCGGATTTCAACGCTGATCACCGTTCCATCTTTTTTAGTTGCCCGGTGCTCATAAGGCTCCTCCACCCTGGCAGCGGCCTGGTTCCTGACAAATTCACGATCTTCGGGAAAGACATGGGATTCGACTTTGGTATCAATAACTTCTTCAAGAGAATAACCCAAAATTTTAGCAAACTGTTCATTGGCGTCAATAATTCGACCGTCGGTTGTCAAGGCTATGCCCTCAAAGGTGGCAGACGAGAGGGTTCGCAGCCGATTTTCACTTTCTAACAACGCCTGAGCGGCCTGCTTGCGCTTGGTTATATCATCGGCAACAGTTAGAACACATTGTTTTCCAGAAATTTCGATCATTTCGATATAGACCCTAAAAAATCGTTCCGAGCCATCCTTCATTCGAAATGGAAATTCTAAGCCGTGGATCACCCCTTCGGCTTCCATTAGAAGATTTTCTAAGTTCTGTGAGTCTTCAGAGTTTAACCACAGACCAATATCGCCCAAACGATAACCAATGACTTCCGAACGTTGGTAGCCAGTTGTTTCGTAAAGGCTATCATTCGCATTTATTACAATGGCGGTTTCCAATTCAGATAAAATCATCGGAATTGGGCTGGTATTGAATGCTCTTGAGAATTTCTCTTCGCTTTCCCGCAAGGCCTGTTCAGCCAGTATCCGTTCAGAAACGTCAATTAACGCCCCCTCATAATATGTTTTGTTACTTTCTTTTATGAGTCGAGTATACGCTTCTACCCATATTTTTTGACGATCTTTTCGTCTGATTCGGAGTAAATATCCTTGTAAAACGCCTCGCGCTGAAATATCTTGATGTAATTTTTGCCGGTCGCTTGATTCAACATATAAATCTTCAACTTCAGCCGCCATTAGCTCAGCCAACGATGAGTACCCTAGCATTTCGACCAAGGTCTCGTTTGCAGACAAAAATTGACCATCAAGCGTAGTTTGATAAATACCCACTGGTACACTTTCAAACAAACCTCGATACCGTTCCTCCGATTCCCGCAGCGCAGCTTCTGCGCTAACCCGATCGGTAATATCGGTACTCAAATAAACATAATTCGTAATTTCCCCACCATCATCCTTGATCGGAAAGATCGTTGTATCTCTCCAGGTTGGCTTCCCATCGCGTGGCACCCCTTGCGTATCGCTGCGCCAAGAAAAACCCTGTTTTTGAACCGCTTCCCTAATTTCAGGAAGTTTTTTCCGGATGGCGGCCTCGGATGATAAAAACGATTCAAATGGTTTGCCCAGCACTTCGTCGGGATCAAACCCGCCCATTTGGAAAAAAAGGGGGTTCGCGTACTCAACGATCTCATCGCAACTGAGGATGGCAACCGCGCTGTCAATCTGCTCAACAGCTGAGTTAAGTACTTGCAAATCGTGCTCTGATTTTTTCCGTTCAGTGATATCGGTAAATAAAATCGCAACGGTTTGGGTACTGATCAAAAAAGCATTTACTTCATAGGCCCCTTCAATTTGATCATCAGAATAGGTGATTTGCTCACTATGCCATGGTTTCCCCGTCGAAATAACCTTGCGATATTCCTGCGGCACTTCCGTTTCAGCTAAAGGGGGAAATGCGTCTTCAATCTTTTTTCCTATCAATTTAGCACATTCGATTCCCAAAATATCGTCCGCAGCCGGATTGGAACCAATCAATATCAATTGATCGTTAGGGCGTAACTCATAAATGAACATCCCCATGGGTGAAGCCCCAACAACATTTTGGAATTTATTGTCATCAACGAACTGATCTTCTTTTCTTTGGACGAGAGCCTCTAATTCATCTACTCGTCTTTGCAAACGGGTAATTTCCGCTTCGAATTCGGGGTGGGCAGATTTCATTTAGTATTTTCCGTGAAAATGGAGGTCCAGGATCATTCAATTATGATTATACTGGTAAAATCTTGCAATCCAACGAA
>CAYVQU010000117.1:0-16735 GCA_964453155.1 uncultured Anaerolineales bacterium
TCTGTTGATGGTTTACTTTATAAATCCGGAACGATGTTTTGATGTATCACAGGTAGGTTCTACGAAAAAAGAGAATGTCACTTTCAAAGTGACATTCTCTTGACTTTAAGCGAACCCGCTGCCAAATGCAAAGAAATCGTAACGATGAATCTAAATCGGACAAATCCACTTGCATTTAGTGGGGAGTTCGGATATACTGTGGTATATAGTGGTACAAAGTGTTATGAAATGGAGCGCCGGTCAACCGGCGTTCTGTGGTTAATTTGTAAAGTAGAACAAATGTTTCTGGGTCATTTCACGCACAAGATTGATGATAAAGGGCGCTTTTCCATTCCGGCGAAATTTCGCGAGGAATTGGGGACCGGTGGCTTTTTGACCCAGGGCTTTGACGGTAATCTCCGGCTGTTATCTGCTGCTGATTTTCAAAAACTCGAAGATTTTGTCAACAGCATGAATCAGGCTGATAAAAAGACCCGAAATTTACGGCGCTTTTTGTTCGCCAATGCCAGTCGGGTTGAGTTTGACCGTAATGGTCGCATCTCAGTGGTTAAATTTTTACAAGATTTTGCTGAAATTGTCAATAATGGCACCGCGGTAATCGTTGGTGTAGGGGCTGAAATCGAGATCTGGTCGCCGGATAATTGGGATAAGAAGCAAGCAGAACTTCAAGACCCCGAGCAATTTGGCGATCTCAATATTACCCTCTAGTCGGTTTATCGCCTGGCCTGAATGCCTTCGCAGGCCAGGCGGAGGCCCTACCCCATGTCTCACCTTTCGGTTCTTTACCACGAAACCATAGCCGCTTTAGCGCCGAAAGCTGGCGGTCGATATATTGATGGGACGGTTGGAGCGGGGGGGCACGCTCTTGGAATTCTAGAAATGAGTAGTCCAACTGGGCAGTTATTGGGGTTAGACCTTGATCCCCAAGCCTTAGCTTTGGCCCGTGAAAAATTGGCTCCGTTTGGATCCCGGGCAATTCTTAGACAGGCCTCCTACATCTCAATGGTAGATCAAATGGGTGCTCTGGGATGGCCCGCAGTCGATGGAATTATCATTGATTTAGGCGTATCGTCCATGCAATTGGATACGGCCCAACGAGGCTTTTCATTTCGGGCTGAAGCTCCATTAGACATGCGTTTTAATCCGGATGGGCATGTGACCGCTGCCGATTTGGTCAATGGGTTATCGGAGCGGGAATTGGCCGATATTCTATACCAATATGGTGAGGAACGGAAATCTCGTCAAATTGCCCGGGCAATTATCGCCCAGCGACCGGTGCGGACTACGAAAGAATTGGCTGATATTGTCCTCAGGGTAATCCGCCCGAAAAGAGGTCAGGCCCATCCGGCGACGCGCACCTTCCAAGCATTGCGTATCGCTACCAATGATGAGTTGCTGGCAGTTGAGGCTGTATTACCGCTAGCCGTTGAGTCTCTGGCATCTGGTGGTCGCTTAGCGATCATCGCCTTTCATTCTTTGGAAGATCGATTAGTAAAGCGTTTCTTCCGCCAAGAAAGCCAGGATTGTATTTGCCCTCCGAGACAGCCTGTTTGTAACTGTGACCATAAAGCGGCTTTGCGAGCAATAACTCGCCGGCCTATCCGGCCAGAGGATTTTGAAATCCAAACCAATCCTCGGGCGCGGAGTGCGAAGCTCCGGGTTGCAGAGAAGTTGTAGCATGGCATAAGACTTGCAAATATAGGGTTCATTATGACCGAACTAACTCGTAACGAACCCCAACTCATTCGTAATACTCAAATCTTTATGGATCGAGTTCAGAAATTCACTCAAGCGTATTCCCAAACCCCTTGGCGGCGCCAGGTGGGTTTCATTGGTGTATTTTTGGCCGGTTTAGTGATTTTTGCCTTCATAGCTGGGATCTACCTCAATGTTTCCAATCGGGCAATTTTGGTCGGCCGTCAAATCCATTCGGATTATGCCAGCATTTTGAAATTGGAACGCGAGATCGAGGATTTACGGACTGATCTGGCAGAATTAACTTCTGCGACAACGATGGAAAAAAGGGCTTACGAGTTAGGATTTCGTCCCGCCAGGGCAGATGAAATCCTCTATATCGAGGTTCCCGAGTACGATGGTCGGCAGCAAATTGCCATGGCTCCTGCCATGCAAGCGTTTGAATCGTCCAGTCCCAACCTGGCACCCGAATTCACACAGTCTCTGTTCGATTGGATTCAAGGACAACTTTCTATTCCACCAGTCTCAATTGAGAGTCTTACACCATGAAAGCCGCAATTATCCACCGCTACACTACGATTGGGGCCGTATTTACCCTGGTCGCGTTTTTGATTATTGGGCGGACAATTAGCATTCAAATCGGACCCCAAAAAGAAGCATTTCGCGATATTGGCGATGGTGGAGCAGGCGGTCTCGATACGTTGGTTCCGGTGCGTGGACAGATATTCGATCGCTGGGGGCATTTGTTAGCGGGAAATGAAACGATTTATGAGATTGGGGTGGATTTGAGGTATGACTATAATCCCGAAACAATCGCCCTCGCTGCGAGCGTGGTACTCGATTTGGATTATGTTGAAACCTATGAAATTCTATTGAACCCCCCTGAAGGTTTGCAGCATTATGTCTTGGACAAGTTCGGTTCTGCTGAAGAGACAGATCAACTCCGGACCTGGAAGGAAGAAATTAAAGCGAATCCTTACGGAAATGGAACCAGCTCAGACGGAAAACTGCACAGTCTCCGTGGTTTAGTATTTAATCCGACCCTTAAACGCACTTATCCTGAGAAGAATTTAGCCTCCAATGTTTTAGGTTTTGTCAATTTGGAACCGAAAACTTATCAAGGGGTTGAGGGCTATTTTGATGAACTGCTCACCGGCGTCAAAAAAACGGCTTGGTTTCCCGTCGACCCAAACCGGATGTCAGAAATGCCGACCACCTCAGATGGCGCCAGTCTGATCTTGACGATTGATCGCGAGATTCAGGCCATGGTTGAGTCTGTTTTGGATAGTGCTATCCAGCAAAACGGGGCTTATGGCGGCACCATTGTAATAATGCACCCCGAGACAGGCGAAGTATTGGCAATGTCTTCGGCCCCTCGCATCGATATTAATAAATCCTGGCAGGCCGACGCTGTCTTTGCGGATGATCAGAATTTTAACCTGGCCATTCACAGCTACGAACCCGGGTCGGTGTTCAAAGTCATCACGATGGCCGCGGCCCTGGATAGTGGTACTGTAGCCCCCGATACAACTTTCGTAGATACCGGAATGATCATGGTTGGTGGGGTTCCGATTTACAACTGGGATCGGGGTGCCTGGGGCCCGGTGACGATGGTTGGTTGTATGCAATACTCGCTCAATGTTTGCTTGGCCGATGTTGCGACCCAAATGGGTACTGCAACTTTTTATCAATACTTGCAAGATTTTGGTTTTGGGCGTCCCACGGGTATTGAGTTAGATATGGAAGTTTCCGGTCATCTTAAAATCCCGGGCGATTCCGATTGGTATGAGTCAGATTTAGGCACGAACTCTTTTGGACAGGGTATTTCAGTAACACCGGTTCAGATGTTGATGGCGATTTCAGCCCTGGCCAACGAAGGTCAAATGGTCGTCCCTCGGGTTGTGAAAGCCGTTGTTGACCGAGATCGGCAGTATAATACTTCGCCACAAATTGCTGGCAATCCCATCTCTGCTGAAACGAGCCGCACGATTACTGAAATGCTGGCAACTTCTTTAGAGGAAGAAGCCTCTACTGCTTTGATCGAGGGGTATCGGGTAGCTGGGAAGACCGGTACCGCTGAAATTCCAACCCCCAACGGTTATACCCTGGATTTAACCAATACCTCGTTTGTAGGTTGGGGCCCGGTTGATGATCCCCAATTTATAGTTTATGTTTGGCTCGAAAAACCACAGAGTTCCCAATGGGGTTCAGAAGTCGCCGCCCCGATTTTTAGTGAGATTGTACACCGCCTGGTCGTCTTGCTGAACCTGCCACCCGATCACGTTCGGCAGGCAATGGCAGCCGAATAAGAAGATGAGCAATAGACTTACTTTCGCCGATATTATCGAAGCGCTGACTGGCGCGCGGCCCTCCTGGGCAACTCAGGCGATTTCGGACGCCGTAATTGACTCTCGCCAAGCCATCTCAGGTTCCTTATTTGTGGCCTTGCCAGGTGAAAAAGTTGATGGCCATGATTTTGTGACCGATGCTTTCAATCGCGGGGCCAGTTTTGCCCTGGTTGACCGCGATATTGAGACCTCGGCCCCTATTCTGGATTTACGGGATGCTGCTGGTTTAGCTGAAATTTCTCCCTCTGGAGATCACTGTGCACTTCGAGTTACTGATAGTTTAACAGCCCTCCAGCAGATTGCTCGTTTTTGGCGGCAACAACTTGATTTGCAGGTGATTGGAATCACTGGTAGTGTCGGAAAATCGACCACCAAAGAAGTCGTTGCTGCAGTTTTAGACCAAAATCGTCCCACACTAAAAAATATCGGTAATCTTAACAATGAAATTGGATTGCCGCTCACCATATTAAGGTTACAACGAGGGCACCGGTTCGCCGTTCTAGAGATGGGATTTTATGTTCCTGGTGAGATTGAGTTTCTCTGTGAGATCGCCCAACCCCATATTGGCGTGCTCACTAATATTGGCACTGTCCACGCCGAACGGGCCGGGAGCCAGGAAGCCATCGCGCGGGGTAAATCAGAATTGGTTCAGGCTCTTCCTGCTAACCCTGAGGGGGTAGCCATCCTCAATTACGATGACTCTTGGGTGCGTGATATGGCCGCTAAAACCCAGGCCAAAGTTTTCTTCTATGGCCTGGAAGCCGGCGCAGATTTGTGGGCCGATCAGGTTGAAGGATTGGGATTAGACGGTATCCGTTTCCGACTGCATTATGGCCATGAAATGTTTCATTTAAAAGTTCCCCTGATCGGCCGCCATTCAGTCCACACGGCGTTACGGGCGACCGCCGTGGGGTTGGTTTTGGGATTAACCTGGGATGAGATCATAGCCGGATTACGTTCCGAACAAGCCCAACTGCGACTAGTGGCCGTCCGCAGCAAATGTGGCGCATTGTTGTTGGATGATACCTACAACGCTTCCCCTCAATCAACCCTGGCGGCCTTAAATTTATTAGCTGAAATGTCCGGCCGGAAAATTGCCGTTTTAGGTGATATGCTGGAATTAGGACAATATGAGCGTTTAGGGCATGAGAAAGTTGGCGGACGCGCGGCCGAAGTAGCTGATGAGATTATCACAGTTGGGCACCGGGCCAAGATCATTGCCAAATCTGCTCGAAAAAACAATTTTCCACCTCAGAAAATGTCTGAGTTCGAGCGTAGTGAACAAGTGATTGCTTATTTGGAAAATTATTTAGAAACTACTGATGTGGTATTGGTCAAAGGCTCACGGGGAATGAGTATGGATCAGATTGTTGCCAGTTTGGAGGCCCACGAATGACCCAAACATCAATGGCTTTAACCCTGGCCGGATTCAGCTTCATGATGACTGTGATTTGGGGCACTCCCTTATTGCGCGTGTTATTGTTCTTAAAAATTGGTGAAACCATCCGGGTTGATGGTCCTGAACGCCATTTTGCCAAGTTAGGGACCCCCACAATGGGGGGCGTGTTGATTATTATTCCAGTCGTATTGATTACGGTGTTATTGAATGCAGCTTCTTATATCGGCGAAACCCAAGTCTTGGGTCGATCTGTTTTTCTGCCATTGGGTGTGATTCTGGGGTTTGCCGTATTAGGCGCGGCCGATGACTGGGAAGGATTGCGCGGCCGTCGCCGGGGTGAGGGGATGCGGGCCAGAACTAAATTTGTATTTCAATGGCTAATCGCATTTGCTGCTGCTTATGGCCTATACCAAATCTTGGATGCCCCTCACCTATATCTGCCAGGTTTTCAGATCGAATTTCGAATTGGGTGGTGGTATATCCCGATTGCCGCGTTTATTATTGTGGCAACTTCAAATGCTGTCAACCTGACCGACGGTCTCGATGGCTTAGCCGGATTGATTTCCGCAACCGCGTTTGCTGCTTATGGGGCGATTGCTCTTTTACAGGGGCAACTCTTCCTGGCCCGGTTCTGTTTCACCCTCTTAGGGGCTTTGTTTGGTTTTTTGTGGTTTAACGTCCACCCCGCCCAATTATTTATGGGTGATACTGGTTCGTTGGCCTTGGGGGGAGGTTTAGCTGTGATAGCGTTGATGACGGGTCAATGGGCCGTGCTCCCCATTATTGCGATCATCCCCTTCGGGGTAACCTTGAGTTCGATGATCCAGGTGACTTATTTCAAGATCACCAAACGGATATTTGGCGAAGGTCGGCGAGTGTTTAAGATGGCGCCCATCCATCATCATTTTGAGTTATCTGGCTGGAGTGAGACTCAAGTTGTCCAGCGGTTTTGGTTGATCGGTTTGATGGCCGCCATGATCGGTGTGGCCTTTGCGGTGTTCTAAGTCGTATGAAAGATTGGTTTTTACAACGCGTTCTCATTATTGGTGTTGCCCGGCAGGGGATGGCTTTGGCGCGGTATCTGGTTGCCCAAGGCGCGCAGGTGGTGCTGACCGATCAACGTTCTGCTGCTGACTTAGCAGCTGAACGGGCTGAACTCGCGAATCTTTCTGTGGAGTGGGTCTTAGGTGGTCATCCGCTGAGTTTATTAGATGATGTCGATCTGGTTTGCCCCTCGGGTGGGGTGCCGCTGACGATCCCCTTAATTGAGGCTGCCCAAAAACGGGGCCTCCCACTCTCGAACGATTCACAGATTTTCTTGGAAGTTGCCCCATGTAAAGTGATTGGTATCACCGGATCGGCTGGAAAAACAACTACGACGACTCTCGTGGGCCGAATGGTTGCGGCTGCCATCGGTGTTGAAAAAACTTGGGTCGGTGGCAATATTGGGCATCCTTTGATAGCTGATGTGGCCAAGATGGAGCCGGATCATATCGCGGTAATGGAATTATCTAGTTTTCAGCTCGAAATTATGACCCGCGCTCCCCAGGTGGCCGCGATTTTGAATATCACACCCAATCATTTGGATCGCCACAAGACTATGGCCGCGTATACGGCGGCAAAGGCCCAAATCTTGCAGCATCAAACTACAGGTGATGTGGCCATCTTAGGTCGCGATGATCCAGTAGCCTGGAATTTGGCTGAATCCGTTCAGGGTGATTTGGTCACCTTTGGGTGGGCGGATTCCCCTCAAATCCAGGCAGGTACCTTTGTTGCAGATGAGAACATTTTTTGGCGAGATGGGAGCGCGGTAGAGAATCTCTTATCTCAAAAAGAAATTCAAATACCTGGCGAGCATAACGTAAAAAATGTTTTGGCTGCCGCCGCAATCTGCAAAGCTGCGGGACTTTCTGGTGGAATAAAGGCCGGGGTGACGGGATTTACGGGGGTCGAACACCGCCTGGAGTTCGTCGCCGAACGGAACGGAGCCGCCTGGTACAACGATACGATTGCTACTGCCCCCGAACGCGCGCTGGCTTCCATGCGGTCATTTGAACAACCTTTGGTGCTGTTAGCCGGTGGCCGTGATAAAGATTTGCCCTGGGATGAGTTTGCTGCCTTTGTCAGTGAACGGGTCGACCATCTGATTTTATTTGGCGAAGCCCAAGATGTAATCGAACAAGCCCTCGAGTGGAATGGGTTGCCTGCACACCGCTATACCCTGAATAAATGTCCTGGTTTGCAGGCTGCGGTCCAAGTTGCAGCCAAGATTGCCCAAAAAGGTGATGTTGTTTTGTTATCCCCGGGTGGCACCAGCTTTGATGAATTTAAAGATTTTGCCGAACGTGGAGAATGGTTTAAAAAATGGGTCAAGGAACTGCCGTAATTCGACGCTCGCGAACGCCGCGCAGCGAAACGCCAAGTGATCAAAAATCACTCTGGCTAAAAATTGATGTCCCCCTCCTGTTGATTACCTGCACACTGGTGGTCTTGGGGATTTTAATGGTGCTCTCGGCCAGTTGGGATATTTCGTATCGTTATACCGAGACCAACTCGCCTAGTCAGATGTTCACTCGCCAAATTTGGTGGCTCGGTCTGGGTTTGGTGGGGATGACGATTTTAACTTGGATCAACTACCACTTTCTAGAGCGGTTCGCGGTATTGACGATGTTGATCACCATTGCCATGTTGATTCTCGTGCTGATAATCGGTGAAGATGCAGATGGCACCCAACGCACTTTGTTTGGAAACTCGATTCAGCCTTCCGAGTTGGCAAAGTTGATCGTTATTATTTATCTGGCGGTGTGGTTATTTGCCAAGCGTGAATTTCTAGGCGATGTCAGTTTCGGGTTAATTCCTCTGGCGGCGATTTTGGGGATTGTAGGCGGGCTGATCTTCAGTCAACCTGACTTGAGCGCAGCAGTTACGATCCTGGTGTTAGGCGGGATCATGTTCTTTCTGGCTGGCGGTGATACCAAACAGATCATGTTTTTGCTGGTTGCGGCCATAATTATTGGGTTGATCATTGTACAATTTACCCAAACCGGTAGTGCTCGGTTTGATGAATTCTGGTCCGGGTTCCGAAATCCGTTGGAATCATCCGACCATGTACAAGATTCGCTGGCTGCGCTGGCTCATGGCGGCTGGTTTGGGGTCGGTATCGGTAAAGGGGTGGTCAAACTGGTTTTGCTACCGGTGCCTCACACCGACAGCATTTTTGCCGTAGTTGGCGAAGAATTTGGTGTTTTGGGAACGACAGTGGTTGTGGTTCTCTTTGCTTTATTGCTCTGGCGTGGGCTGGTGATTGCGAAAAATGCGCCCGATGGATTAGGCCAACTGCTGGCAGCCGGGATCACCATCTGGATTGTAATGGAAGCCTTCATGAATATGATGGCGCTGACGGGGCTGATGCCATTTGCTGGTAATGCGCTCCCATTTTTTAGTCTGGGTGGTTCCAGCCTGGTGTTTACATTGTTGGGCGTTGGGATAGTCTTGAATATTTCCCGATTGTCGGAACAGAAACAAGAAGAAGAATTACGGAGTACGATTAGTGCGTTTATTGATTTGCGCCGGCGGGACTGGCGGCGGCGTGTATCCCGCGCTCGCGGTTCTCGAACGACTCGCCGCTGAGCAGCCTGACCTGGAAACTCTCTGGGTTGGCGGCGACGGCAATATGGAAGCCGAGTTGGTCGCCAAAGCCGGGGTTCCATTTGAATCCATCCCTGCAGCCGGTGTGCATGGGGTGGGTTTGCGGCGTTTGCCGGGTAATCTGCTGGCGCTGTTGCGGGGTGTGGGAGCAGCCCGTAAAATCTTGCGGCGGTTTCGACCGGATGTCCTTTTTTTTACCGGTGGCTATGTTGCCGGACCAATCGCAGTCGCGGGTTTAAGAATTCCGACGGTCTTATTTGTACCCGATATCGAACCCGGTTTGGCGCTCAAATTTCTATCCCGGTTTGCAAACCGAATTGCGGTTACGGCCGAAGATTCATATCCCTATTTCCCCAATCGGGAAAAACTGCAAATCACTGGTTATCCACTCCGTTCAGTGAATTTGACCTGGGAGCCAACCGCCGCCTATTCCGCCTTTGATCTCTCACCTGATAAACCGACTTTATTGGTTACCGGCGGAAGTTTGGGATCGTTGTCGATCAATAAGGCCTTGGTCGCGGCGCTTCCAGATTTGCTCCCGGAGATGCAGATTGTACACATTACTGGCAATTTAACCTGGCCCCAGTTTGAGAACGTACAAGCGGAGTTACCGCCAGAATTAGCTGCTAATTACCGCAGCTACCCATACCTTCATGAAAAAATGGGCGCCGCGTTCACCATTGCCGATCTGGTGCTTTCCCGGGCTGGGGCCTCCAGCATTGGGGAGTATCCCCATTTCGGAATCCCGGCGATTTTAGTGCCTTTGACTTTTGCCTGGCGGTATCAAATGGTGAATGCTCAATATTTAGTTCGCAATGAGGCCGCGGTGTTGGTCGAAGATGCTGATTTGCCCCAAAAACTTCTACCGCTGGTTCGCGATCTCATGCAAGACAACGAGCGCCGCTTAATGATGAAAACTGCCATGCAAAATTTAGCCCGGCCTGCTGCTGCTAATGCGATCGCAGCTCTCACAGTTGAACTGGCAATCCATACCGACGGGCAAGGAAGTAAATAATGGTTAGTCTGGTCGTTGTGTTTTTCATGTTTGTGGTTTTATTTGCCGTGATCGGCGCGATGCGCGGTTGGGCCCAAGAAGTTTTGGTCACGTTTAGTGTGATTTTAGCCTTCTTCCTGATCGCAGTATTAGAAGAGTTCATCCTGGAAGATGTGGCCTCTGGGATTATCGCCGATGGCACCATAACTCAATTTTGGTTGCGAACTTTAATTTTATTAATTTTGGTGTTTTTTGGGTATCAAACTCCCCGTATTTCGAAGTTTTCAGGATCGGTCCGTAAAGAGAAAATCTCGGATAGTTTTCTGGGCGTATTCCTTGGCGGTATTAACGGTTATCTGATTGTGGGAACGCTTTGGTATTACATGTATCAGGCCGGGTACCCCTTCAAGTATTTTATAAATCCTGAAGAATTAGTTCAGTACAACATTGAAATGTCACCGCCCTTGGAAATGGCAATCAACTTTGTAAAGAATTTACCCCCTGAATGGCTGGGAACGGCTCCTGGAATTTATATCGCCGTCGGGTTGGCTTTCTTGTTTGTTTTGGTGGTGTTTATCTAATGCAACATGTTCATTTCATCGGGATCGGTGGTACTGGTCTCTCGGCCATTGCTCGAGTTTTGCTCGAAAGAGGATCCACGGTCAGTGGATCTGACCGGGCTTACTCACCCTTAGCCGAGGCTATTGATCAAGCTGGGGCCACCGTTTATGTTGGCCACGCGGCTGAAAATGTGGCCGGGGCCGATCTGGTCGTCCGCTCCTCGGCGGTGCCCGATGACAATGTGGAAGTCCAGGCTGCTCTGAACCAAGATATTCCGGTACTCAAACGGGCCGATTATTTGGGACAGTTGCTGGCTGATTACCAAAGCATCGCAGTTGCTGGAACCCATGGCAAAACTTCTACCACCGCTCTGATTGCCTGGATGCTGATGGAGTTGGGGCAAGCCCCCTCCTACATCGTCGGCGGTGTCATTCGGGGTTTACGAACCAATGCCCACGCTGGTCAAGGTTCAGCTTTCGTCATTGAAGCCGACGAATATGATCGGATGTTTTTAGGATTACGTCCCTATATCGCGATTGTGACCAATGTTGAGCATGACCATCCCGATTGTTATCCCACCCCCGAAGATTTTCGGGCCGCTTTTCGTGACTTTGTGGGACGCCTGGTTCCCAGCGGTATGTTGCTGGCTTGTGGAGACGATCCCGGTACAGCTGAACTGGTTGACTTGGCCCAGGAAAATGGTCGCCAGGTCTTGACCTATGGCGTGAATAATCAGATGGTAGATTATTCCGCGCAAAATATTGAAGCGGTTCCTGATAGTGGTTATCAGTTTGATGTGCACTACAATGGGCAAATTCTGAATTCAATAACCTTACAGGTCCCCGGTGAGCACAATGTCCAAAATGCCCTGGCCGCCTTTGGCGTGGCCCATCAAATGGACCAACCCCTTGATAAGATTGCCGCCGCTCTGGGATCATTTCGGGGCACCGGTCGCCGTTTTGAAATTGTGGGTGAAGTCAATGAAGTGACAGTGGTCAGCGATTACGCCCATCACCCCACCGAAATTCGGGCGACTTTAAGTGCCGCCCGGGCGCGTTATCCTGGTCGTGAAATTTGGGCTGTATGGGAGCCTCATACCTACTCGCGCACAAAAATGCTGTTTTCTGACTTTGCGGCTTCCTTTGATGCGGCCCACCACGTCGTTGTGACCGAAGTTTACCCATCCCGCGAACCAGTTGATCCCAATTTCTCGGCCGAAGAAATTGTTGCCAGCATGGATCATCCTGCGGCCCATTTTTGCGGTGATCTGGCTACCACAACCGAATATTTACTCACAAGTCTGAAACCATCAGACGTTCTGATCGTGTTGACTGCCGGAGATGCCGATCAGATTTGTACCCAGATATTGATGGGTTTATAAACTATTGAGGAGAATGGATGACTGAACCCAAACGAAAATTTGACGTTGAATTTAGCGTGCCGCGGTTGGAGCTGCGCCCAATCGTTTCAAAAACCGTAGAAATTACATCAAAATTACCATCCAAGCCCCAGCAAATAGCCGCGGTTTCGCCTGAATATCGCCCAGAAATTATAGCTGATCTGATTAAACGGATTAAGAGCTTATAACCGTATTTATGAATCAACCGCAGCTCAGCCAACCCTCGCCCCAGCAATGGGACCAGCTATCTACCCTTTTTGGTGATCGCCTGAAACGGGATGTAGCTCTGGCGCGTTACACCGCGGCCCGGATTGGCGGACCTGCGGACGGTTTTATTACGGCCAATTCCGTGCCGGAGTTGACTGCCACCGTATCCGAATTATGGAAAATGGGGATTTCACCCTTTATTTTAGGTGGCGGTTCGAATTTGTTGATCAGCGATCTGGGCGTACGCGGCCTGATAATTCTGAACCGGGCCAAAGAGATTGAGATTGAGGCCCAAAATCACACGGCTTGGGCTGGATCAGGAGCCAGTTTTGGACAACTCGCTCGGAAAACAGCGGCTCAGGGTTTGGGCGGCCTCGAATGGGCTGCTGGGATTCCCGGTACAGTTGGGGGTGCAGTATTTGGCAATGCCGGTGCCCATGGTGGCGATGTGGCCGGGAACTTGCGCATGGCCGCAATCTTGCACCCAGATGGGCGTGAGGAACAGTGGGCCGTTGAAGCATTGGAATATACTTACCGCTCCAGCAAACTCAAACGGGAGGCGTTATCCCAGGTGATATTGTCGGCCAGTTTTCAGTTAGAATCCGGCTCTCCGGCAAAATCAAAAGCCCGCATTGAAAAGTTCACCGATTACCGCAAACGGACCCAACCCCCAGGTGCCAGCCTGGGTTCGATGTTCAAAAATCCACCCGATGATTATGCTGGTCGTTTGATCGAGGCTGCGGGGCTGAAGGGGACCCGGATTGGCAACGCAGAAATCAGCCCGGTTCACGCCAATTTTTTCATCAATCGCGGCGAGACCAAGGCGGCCGACATTTATGCTCTCATCCGGCAGGCCCAAACCACAGTACAAGCCAAATTCGGTGTCAATCTTGAACTAGAAATTGAACTCATTGGCGATTTCAACCTGACACCTGCAACCTGAAACCAAGAAAAATGACAGAAAAACTACGCATCGCAATCATTTTTGGGGGGCGCTCTGGTGAACATGAAGTCTCCCTCATGTCCGCCCGATCTGTGATAAGCGCGCTATCCCCAGAGAAGTACGCGGTCACCCAAATTGGGATCACTCACGAAGGCACCTGGCTGGTGGGAGACAATGTTCTAGAAGCCTTTGAAACTGGGAAAATGGATCATCTTACGCCAGTAACCTTGTTACCCGATCCCTCCCGGCGTGGGATTTTTGCCTTACGGTCAACTGACCAGGGTGAAACTTTTGAACATTATGCCGATTTCGATGTTTATTTCCCGGTGCTGCATGGCACTTTTGGGGAGGATGGTACCCTGCAAGGGTTATTCGAAATGGCTGGCGTAGCCTATGTGGGTGCCGGGGTTTTGGGATCATCCGCCGGGATGGATAAAGGTGTTTTCAAAGATGTGATGCAGGCTAATGATATTCCGGTCGTGGATGGTATTGTCATTCTCCGCAGTGACATTCAAGATGAAAACCCCGCGCTATTTGAGAAAATTGAGCAAATTATTGGCTATCCCATCTTTACCAAACCGGCCAATATGGGGTCATCGGTGGGGGTATCCAAATGCCGCAATCGCTCAGATTTGTACGAGGGATTGCGGGACGCGGCCCGGTTTGACCGCCGAATATTGATCGAAAAAGGTATTAACGCCCGTGAAATTGAAATCAGCGTTTTGGGAAACGATCACCCGAAAGCTTCAGTTCCAGGAGAGATTGTCCCCGCAGCAGATTTTTACTCGTATGATGCCAAATATCACAATGTAGATTCATTCGATGTCATTCCCGCTGAAATCCCCGCTGAAACGGCCGAACTGATGCGGCAGATGGCCGTCAAAGCCTACCAGGTCATCGACTGTGCCGGAATGGCCCGGGTCGATTTCCTCTTAGATAAAGATACCGGTGGATTTTATCTCAATGAAGTTAATACCATTCCCGGTTTTACCCAAATTAGCATGTATCCTAAACTATGGGAAGCCAGCGGATTACCCTACGCTCATTTGACGGATGAACTCGTTCGCCTCGCGCTGGAACGCCGGGCAGATCGGGATCAAACTGAATGGAAATTTGAACGCTAATATCTGAATGGATTGATACAATGGCCAGGAAAAAACAACCCCTCTCTCGAGCTGAGCAAGTACGAGCCCGCCGTAAATCAAAAGCTACCGGCACGGATCGTCAGTTCGAGGCGGTTACCCGCCAAATGCCGCCAGTGATGATGCGGGGGAGCGGTTATGAATTGGCCCCCCGGCGTAAATCGAAGCGGAAGATCAAGTCACCCAAACGGCGTTATGATATTGCCTTAGCGGCCTCCCCAGGTGCAGAAATGCGTCTCCCCGCGGTTGCGATGCCAAAATTGGGTTGGCGGGCCTTATCTTTTGTTGTGGTGGTTGGACTGATTACCTTGCTATATTTTTTCTGGACTGCCCCATTATTTCAAGTTCAGATGGTTGAAGTTCAGGGCGCTAATCGCCTGACGGCCACGGATATCAATCGGACTTTAAATTTGTATAATACGCCAATTTTTGCGGTCGTACCGCAGCACTTGGAGAATACCCTCCAGGGCACTTACCTGGATTTGCTGGATGTCTCTGTAAAAATTGGTTTACCAGCCACGGTGATTGTCAACCTCAATGAACGCACCCCCTTAATTGAATGGACCCAAGATTCTGTCATTCAATGGATTGATGGGACTGGGTTTGCTTTTCCTACTCGCGGTCTGGCAGAGCATTTGGTTAAAGTGCAGGCCTATTCTGCTCCCCCCCGTCCAGCCGCCTATGTGGAAGATGAAAACCTGCCACTGGGGGCTTCGATTGTTCCCCAAGCATTTATGAGCCCCGAACTTGTGAATGGCATTCTGGCTATGCGGGCTCAAGCCCCCGCGAACACCAACCTGGTTTATGATCCCACCTATGGCCTGGGGTGGGGTGATTCCCGCGGTTGGGACGTATTCTTCGGGTCAGATGTGTCGGATATTGAGACCAAGTTGCGGGTCTACCATGCAATTGTTGACCGTCTCCAGGCAGATGGCACTACCCCTACCCTTATCAGTGTTGAGCATGTTCATGCTCCTTATTATCGAATGGAACCATGACCAATTTAGAGGCCCCCATCATTGTTGGAATTGACATCGGCACCACCAAGATTTGTACCCTGGTAGCCCGGATCGAGCGTGTTGATCAGGTTCGGATCTTAGGGGTGGGCATTGAACCGTCCAAAGGGATATCCAAAGGGACGATCGTTGATCTCAATGCCGCTTCACAGGCAATTCGACTATCCATCGAAAAAGCCGAACGAACTTCAGGTTTAGAGATTGATTCGGCCCTGGTGAGTATTGCTGGGTCTCATGTTTCTTCCCTCAATAGTAAAGGTGTGGTTGGGATTTCGGGAAAGGTCATCGACGAGGATGATATTATCCGGGCCGTTGATGCTGCCCGGGCTGTGGCCATCCCCCATGACCGCGAGGTGATCCACGTCATTCAGCGAGGCTTTTCTGTCGATGGCCAAGAAGGGATGCGCATGCCGATCGGAATGCACGGCTACCGGCTCGAAGTCGAAACCCATATCATCACGGCTTCAGCTGCGACGGTGGATAATATCCGTCAAGCCGTTCATAACGCGGGCGCCTACGTCAGCCAGTTTGTGCTGAATCCATTAGCCTCGGCTGAAATTGTGCTGTCGGAAACCGAACGTGAGATGGGTGTGGTCGTCTGTGATATTGGCGGTGGCACTACCGATATGGCCATTTATATCAATGGTGATGTCTGGCATACGATGGTCCTTGGGGTTGGTGGTAACCATGTGACTTCTGATATTGCCCACGGGCTACGACTACCAATCCCTCAGGCCGAAGAGACGAAATTGCAACATGGTCACGCCCTCCAGTCAGAGATCGGGGTGGAAGAGTATTTCCATATCCGTCCATTTGGTGAGGAAGGTCCTGTCCAGGTCAGCCGCAGTGATTTGTCACACATCATTGAGGCCCGGATTGAAGAAATTTTCAGCCTGATGTTGCAAGAACTTAAACGATCAGGGTACGATGCCCTCCTCCCCGCCGGAATGGTTCTAACAGGTGGGGTGAGTGCCCTCCCCGGAATCCGAAAGTTGGCCAGCGATATTTTAGGTATTCCGGTGAAAATTGCCCAACCCGAAAATTTAATCGGGATGGTCGATCAACTTTATTCTCCAGCTTATTCCACCAGCGTGGGTCTGCTGCGATGGGCTGCCCTCATGAGTGAATTGCCCACCACCTATCAGCCCCGCATACCTCGCCGCACCAACAGCGATGAACGCTGGGAAAAGGCTAAAGATTGGTTTAGGAGATTGTTGCCCTAAGTGTGTTGCTGTTTGTTGTTTGAAGTGGATGATACTTGGTTTACCGCAACACCTAAGCAGATTTCGGTTTGAACATGAGTTTAGCAATAATGATATTTTCCGAAATCTTCGTAAGTTAAAAAATCGCGACAAAAGCCGAGTTATTTGGTACAATTTCTTA
>CAYVQU010000118.1:0-16661 GCA_964453155.1 uncultured Anaerolineales bacterium
TTCAACTTTACTACAAGAAGCCCTACTTACTTACTTTTTGGCGAATGTATTGGTAAACCGAAAAGCGTTGAAATCGATATTTTTTGTCCCGCGCTTCATCATCGTGGCGGATTTCATCAGCGGCATAAATCTCATCTGGATAGTAAGCATTCCAGATATCAACATAGGCCTGATATTCGGTATCGGTGTACCCAAAGGGTTTAAAATCCAAGCTGTTTTTCATTTTCGTCAAACTCCTCTTTGAGCAAACCCCATAACAGGTCGTCATAGAATTGCCCATTGAGATAAATGTTTCGGCGGATGCGGCCTTCTGACTGAAACCCGAGTTTTTGGTGCAGCCGAATTGAGCCTTCATTGACCGCAATACAGGCCGAATTGCATTTTTGCAGGCGGAGTTGATTAAATCCATAGCGTAGCAAAATCCGGACGGCCTCTTCGGCGTATCCGTTGCAGCGGTATTCACGAAAGGTACTGATCCCAAAACCAAAAACACCCCGGCGTTCACTTTTGCTGTGCAGCGTGATCCAACCGACAAATTCATTCTCCAGGTTTTCGATGGAGAAGAATAATATGCCAGAGGTATCTTTGAAATCTAAGAAAGGTTTAACCTGCTCGATATAGGCTTCGCGTGAGACCGGAGGGAGTTCCAGGCCTAACTGGAGCCAGGCGCGGGCCTCGCTGTCAGTGTACTCGTGTAATTTTTTATCGACATCGGCTAGTTGCATTGGGCGCAGGCGCACTTTCTCGCCTTGCCAGAAATAACCGTCATAAGGTTCGAATTCCATAATGTGCTCCTTGCTTGAACGGCAAGTTCAATTATTCGTTACACTTTGTCTCAAACTTTCTAGGACGCGGATAAATGCAGAAAACGTAGATTTTTTAATATGACCATCCCTTATGTTCTTTAAATCAGCGTTTATCTGCGTGAATCTGCGTCCAATTTTGTGATTCTCAAAACTTCCTGACCCAATGATGGGCGGGAAAGGCCAACTCAAAGCCAATTGCAAGGTAAAATTCCTGGTCGGAGCCAACGAAGACGCGTTGAGCACCTAAAGCTGCAACTCGGCGGATAGCTGCCAGGACCGCAGCGTGAGCCAAACCCTTGCGGCGATGTTCGGGGGCAGTCCCAACCGGTTCCAGGCTGGCGATCTGGTTGATCTCATCCCACCAGGCGATACAGAATGAGGCGTACTCCCCATCCGGCGCGGTCACGTAGATATCCAGATCGGCGCGGTAGTTCGGGGCCTGCTGGAGACTCTCGTAGGAGAGCCGACTGGGCCAGTCCACCGGTTCGGGATGGTTGAAACTGACCCCAAAAGCTTTACGGCGGCGGTCAATATCGCTGCCGGAGTCAGCCATCGAGCGGAGTTGATAGCCTTCTGGCAACGTCGGTTTGGGAATATCCTCGCTGACCGAGAAGACCGAATCCCACAAGGTGTAGTCTTCTTTCTTCTCATAGCCGCGGGCTTGGACAGCCGCAATTACGGATTCATTGTAGTCATAGATGGGTACGAAAACCAAGTTTCGCGCCTCATTGCACAGTCGGTTTTCAGCGTAGGCCAACATTTCGGGTAGCAGGCCATCGTAATCCGGGTGATGCTGGACAAATGACTCGCCCCAGCCCGTATGCTGTTGATGGGCGTGTTCGATATTGACTACGCCAACGATCTCACCGGCCGCGTTTTCCCAAATCCCGGTGGAATTATCCCAAAGCTGGATTGCCGCGGCGACCGCTTCCAAATCGGGATCACCGATCCCCTCGGTCCACAGCATGGGGGTGATGAAGTAGCGGGCGTAATTCCAGCGTTCGAGTTTCCAGTTGAGCGGTTTTTCGGTGAGACCGAAAGTGTTGACCAGAAAGTCGCGGACGCGGAGGAAATCGGTTTCAGGGTTGTATTTTCTTTGCATGGTTTTCATAGTTTCTAAATTCCTAGAACGCTGATGACACGGATCGCTGCGCTTACGCAGATTAGCACTGATTTTTGTGTATATGAAAAAATCCGCGTGAATCCGTCAAATCCGTGTCATCCGCGTTCCATTCTCATAATGGCTCCGAGTTGTCGAAGAGCAGCGCCTGCCCCTCCCACCACTCGGTGGTAACGGGAGCTTGACGATAGTTGCCATTGGTATAGGCGCGAATGACCTCTTCCCAGAAGATTTTGGAGGGTTCATTTTCGCCATGCTGAATAATCTCCCATTTGCCTGGGAATTTGTCGAAGACCATCTGGGCGACGGTTTTACCAATCCCCTTGCGCCGGTACTTGCGCATCACAAAAAACTCGCCGATGGATTTCGTACCCGATTCCTTGACCAGATAGCAATACTCGTTGACCAGCACAAACCCGGTCAGTTTGCCGTCAACTTTGACAAAAAACGGAACGCGGCCATCTTCGGTCCAGTAATAGTCGAAATAGGTGTAACCATACAGGCCATGGGCATTAACGTCGGCATCATCAAACTCGCTGAAATCGTAGGCGTACAATTCCATCAAATTCCGCAGGACCGATTTTTCTTCTTCTTGGACTTCAATCAACTCAATTTCCATTTTCTCTTTTTTGTACACGAATGCCGCTGCGCTAAACCGGATCACACGGATTCTTTTTATCTTAAAAAATCCGTGGAATCCGTGTACATCCGTGTCCTATTATTTATCATCTAATCGCCAAAAGGTATCAAACCACGGCGGGGAGACTTGGGTGAAGTGGGCCCAGGTGCCGGGTTTGGGATCATCTTCCTTAACCATATATTCGTTGAGATATAGGAAAATGAACTCGTTTTGGGCCAGGGTGTTGAGTACGGTGCTCAAAGTATGACGGAATTCATGGGGACTCTCTATTTTGACGGTGGAGCCATCTTCCTGGCCCACGTCCCAATGCGGGAAATATTGGGTGGTGTCTTCGCCATCGATGTAGAGCCGGTTGAGGGGGTAGGCATTGCCATCCCAGGCTTCATCATCGACGGCGTGGGTGAAGGGATTGCCAAATTGCATATAGTAGATGCCGCCCGGCTTGAGGACGCGGGCTACTTCCCGGTAAACATCCGTGATTGCGGGGACGAAATTCACCGAGTAGGGCTGCCAGACGATGTCGAAGGTGTCGGTCGCAAAAACCGACAAATCGCGCATATCGCCCTGAACGGTTTCAACCTTTAAGCCATGATGCTTCGCCGCCTGGCGGTCGCGTTCCAATTGGGTATCCGCTAAATCTACGACGGTCACTTCAGCTCCTAGTAGCCCAAAGCAGACCGAATCCTGCCCGCCACCGCTGGCCAGGCAGAGTACTTTTTTCCCGGCCACATCTTGAATGATATCGTAGCGACCGATATATGCAGCGGCTTTTTCCGATGTGTAGTCTAGAAACGGCTGCGACCATTCCACATTGGCGTTCGCCAGCGCATTCCAGCGTTCACGGTTGGTTTTGTTGATGTGGTCCATTTTTTCTCCAAATAGGGTAACAAGCTACTCGTTACCCTGTCATCCAATTTCCTAGTGCAGATTTCGGAAAGAATTTTAGTCCAATATACAAGATGAAACTGAAATCTGCTGAGGTTTGGCGGTATTCTAGCTGATATTAGTTCAAAGTATTATCCGCCAAACACTTGTACCAAGATTCCGCCCGGTAGCTGGTCCCTAATGCTGAGCGGTAGAGTGCGTTGGCAGGCGGATCGAATCCATTGGCAAAAACGCGTGTGCAACCCATGCGCTGCAATCGCCGCAGTCCCTCAGTAATGACGGCTTTGCCCAGGCCCCGGCGCTGATGTTCGGATGATGTACCGACCAAAACGCAAACCGCGCTACGGGTGTAATCATCGTAAAAGATCGTACAAAACGCGGCGATTTCGCCATTGGGCGCCTCGGCCAAGATATCTAAATCCCGGCGATAGAGTGGCGCAGACTGTAAGTTTGTAAACCAAGCGCCGCCTTCAAAGCCCTCAACAGATTCATTAGGGTGGAAGGCCCGCCAAGAGGCCCAGGCGCGCGCTTCAAATTCGCTGGCGGCCCCCATAGAACGAATTTTGTATCCGTTGGCTACCTTTACTATCGGTAAAGGAGCTTCCAGATCACGCCGCCAACGATAGACCGGTCGATCGCGCCAGGTGTAACCGCGGGCTTGGAGCGCTGCTGACCGTATAGGTTCATCCTCATCTGCCAGTATGAATAGTTTGTGCTGGCCGTCATAGCTGTTGAATAAACTCTTCTCGGCCACGGCTAACATTCCATTTTCCAGTTCAAAACTCCGAAAATGGGGATGGACATGCAAATAGGCCTCGCCCTTGTCGATGGCGTGCAGCACCGCTGCTAGTTGACCATCATCAGTTTCCCATAAGAAAGTTACCTCCTTCATGGGGGGCGATTCACAAGTCAAAATGTGATGCCAGCGCCAGTAGTCCAGACGCGGCAGACTCCAGCTGCGTTCCAGGCAGTCGTTGAGCAGGAATACTTCGCGTAAGAAATTACGCATGCGCCAGAAATCGGCTTCGGTTTGATATTTGCGCATTTTAAAAGCAGGTTTTTGATCCATAAGCTATTCCATTCTGTTCGTTCAGGCACCGCCACCTACGACCCAGACCTGGCCGGTGAATTCGGGGAACATGCAATCCAGCAAGGCGCGGGCGGTGCGGCTGACAAAGCAGTCGGCGATTTCGTCACCGAGTTGGGACGCGGTTTTTTGCCCGCATAGAATTGACCAGAAAGAATTAGCCGGGAAGTGGGCGTGACCGGCGGACCCATCGGGGGGTTGCCAGCTTGAAATTTCCAGCCGTCCATCTTCTAATTTTAGGTGGGTGCCGCGCCGATAAAAATTGAGTTTTAACTCACCTGTGAAGCCCGCCCCGACCGCGGATTCAGCCAGATTCTGCTCCAATTGGGGTTTTATCGCCTGCAAGTAAGCTGTCTCATCCGGGAAGCGGACATACCAGGCGTACGGTGGAGCCTTGAGCATCACATCGCGGCCGATGGCCGCGTAGATTGGGTGTTCCCTCCCCAGGCGCAGATACAGTCCCCGAATTTCGTCGGTAGGGTGATTGAACGAATCATCCACGAATTTGCGTTGAGCAATCTCCCACAGCCCCTGCAGCAGATGGGGCAGCAAGTTGAGATAACCCACTCGAGGTTTGAGACCTAAAAAGCTGATCGTCATTGCGGGACCCCATAAAACATGCTGGTGGATGACGTACCCCAGGGGTTCGCCCGCTTTATTCTCAATGAGCAACCATTCGAACTTGCCATCGGAGCCGTCGGTATAGCCGTCGAACTCAAATTCCCAGATCTCGTCAGGTACATCCATTGAAAACAGCATTTCACGGGTGTTGGCGGTATGCAGCGCTTTAATAAATTCGCGATCCGCGTCCGTGGTGGGGGGGCGCAGGTGGTAATCGTCTTTGACCTCGTCCGCCAGTTTGGGGAAACTGGGAGGATAAATCCGGTACCCGCCCCCGAGTTCCAGGCTGAGTTCGTAATCGAAATAGCGATATAGGGAGGGGATGCCGGTGATCACTTGCATGACTTCACCGCGGGCGGCGCTCAGGGCGTGGATGACTTCAAATTGCTTGCGGACCAAGCCGCGGCGGCGATAATCTTCGTGCGTCATCACTAGTTCAGGGCGGCCAACCTTGATGGGCGTTTCTCCATATCGCCATGTTTCCGAGAACAAACACATCGCCGAGACGATTTTCCCGGTGGCGGTATCCTCAACCACGGTCATATCCTCATGCCGCAGGAGTGGGAACTTGCCAGCCACCCAATCCTGGACGAAGATTTTAACGCAGGGATAATCTGCATCCTCCTCATCCAAGGCGTGGAAAGATAGATCAATCAGTTGGTGGTTATCAGCCGGGGTCGCCCAGCGCAAGCGTAAGTTAGCGCCCAAATCGAGCGGGATTTCTTCTAAAGTTTTTTTATGAGACATGATAATTTCCTACAATGTGATTTTCCACAATTGGCGCCAATTCCCATGAATTGGCGTGGTCAAACGGCGAGGGGAAAGCGCCATTTGACACAAAAAAAGCCACAGCGACATGCACCGTGGCTTCGAAATTTCAAATTTTGCTTCAATCGTCATTCAAAAACGGAGGTGCATTACGACAATGCCAAACAGAACTGCTGCTAGGGGAGCAATTTTCGGATTCTGTTCAGTTGTCACCCGCATGGGCGGCCGCATTAGGATGCCTCCGTGATTGATAGCGGGGGAAGTTTACCAAAAATGGATATGGAGGTCAAGATAGAAATGATGGTCAGCAGGGGATGACCTTTCGACAGGCTCAGGACAAACCTTCAGTTGAACGGATCAACGGATATCCGTAATGTGCGCCCATTGCCCTGATCCTGCTATTAACCAGGTATCGGCCCCAAAAACCCTGATACAATCAAAAAACGTTTGTGTTATCCACCATTTTCAAAGGAGTTGAAATGACGACACCACAAGTATCCTTACGCCGAGGGGCAACCCCCTCTGAAAATCTTTATGGCGTCCAACGCGTCTTACGCGCGCTGATTTGGTTTGGCATTTTCTTCGTTTTGGGTATCCTGACGGTGATTATTTCACTAGTCTTGGGTGCCGTAGCTGAAGGATTAGGCATTGCCTGGATGGTGATTGGCGGGATTTTCTCGCTGATTATTCCGGGGATGATAAGCCGGACTTTGTACGTGATCCCCGAGTTTCAGCGGGTGGTGATCCTGAAACTGGGTAAATTCGATGGGATCAAAGGCCCCGGACGTTTTTGGGTGGTCCCGTACCCGCCATTTTATGCCAGCGTCGCGATGACCCTCGATCTGCGAGTCCAAACCCGGGTGATCACCGCGGCCCAAACCCTGACCGCCGATAACGTCCCGGTGGGGTGTGAAGCCGTGCTCTTCTGGCGGGTTGAGAATCCCGAAAAAGCCGCCCTTGAAGTTGCCAATTACCGTGAAGCCGTTTTCCAGGCTGCCAACTCGGCCCTCAAAGACACCATCGGCACCATGGAATTGAGCGATTTGTTGGGCGAACGCGAAACGGTCTCTCATAAACTCAAGACCATCATTGACACCGCCGCATCTACTTTTGGGGTGGATGTTTCCTCGGTAGAGATTACCGATGTGCACGTTCCTGATGACCTGATCCAGGAATTGAGCGTCATTGCCCAATCCGAACGCTCGGCCCAGGCGAAAATTGCGGAGGCCGACGCCGAAAAACAAATCTCGCAGAAACTCCAAGAGGCCGGCGAATTACTCTCCGACCGAGCCATGGAGATGTACCGCCTCAACGTCCTCGAACGGATTGGCCGGGAAGAAGGCAGCCAGATCGTGATTTACGGTCTGAGCGGAACCAATCAGCAATTGGAGCAAACCGTCGCGGCGACCACCGCCGGTACTCAGGCGACTAAGGGATAAGGCTCAGAAATGCAGTGGCAGAGTCGGTTTCCCGGAACTTTCGGCAGATAATAACCTAGTAAATATCGTAGGGAGTTTCCGGGAACTGTCACAACCTAAAAGCTCAGCGTCTAGAAAAAAAAGAGACCTGGAAGGTGTTTCCCAATCGGGGCACCTTCCAGGTCTTTTATTAGGGGGAGAATTGAGTTGAACGCTTGGCGCTACATTGTCATTGTATAGGCATACCCTAACAGCACCGCCCCGGCCAAAGCAAACCCAATATAGATGGCGAAAACTCGGCGGTTCACCAATCCCCACACTGCGGACATTGCGGGCAAGGTGGTCATTGGCCCCGCGACGAGAAAAGCAAGGGCCGCGCCGGGGTGCATCCCTAACTCCAGCAACTCCCCCACCAACGGCATCGCGGCCAAATTACTGGTATATACCGGTACGCCTAAGAAGGCTGCAGTTAAAATTGAAAAGGGGTTATCCCCACTCAAAATGCGAGTGATCCACTCTTGGGGGACATACAATTTGACAATGGCCCCAATCGTCCAAGCTAAGACCATAAATTTAATCACCATCGTGGTTGCGGCCCAGGTTTCACTCGCTAATTGGCCCCAAAATGGCGGTTCTGCTTCTACTACGTCACAAGTATCATCACCCGTGGGGGCCGAATCTACCAGCGGTACCGCTAGTGATGCGGAACTGACACCGGCAGAAGCAAACGTCATCACCGGGACTTGTGATGTGTCGCAGCACGCGCTGGTTTCTACCGAAACCGGCTGAGCAGCCGGGATTAGCCGATCGCGTACAGCCCGAACGCCCGTCATGAATGCTTGCGACAAAGTTTTTACTTCGGTGGATTGATG
This sequence comes from uncultured Anaerolineales bacterium, assembly GCA_964453155.1. Taxonomy (GTDB): domain Bacteria; phylum Chloroflexota; class Anaerolineae; order Anaerolineales; family UBA11858; genus CAYVQU01. The sequence continues at coordinate 8,218 of CAYVQU010000118.1, forward strand.
CTGACGCAGGTAATTTTCCCCTAACCAACCCCGCTGGACAATGAAATGGGTCACAAAACCACCGCCCAAACTCAGAATTAGGGTGGCAACCAGGCGCCAGACGGCCAAATTCCAACCCAGAGACCCAACGGTCAAAAAGAAAATCTCCGGATCCATGGAGGGAGATGCCAGCCAAAAGGACATCACCGGGGCCAGGGGCACCCCCCCGATGAGCATCGCCGCGACCACCGGGATCACGCTGCACGAGCACAGGGGACTGAAGGCGCCCACCGCGGTGGCCAGGACGATGGCAATCAGCGGCCGGGCCGTAAAGGCGCGGTTGATATACTGGGCGGCTCCTGACATTTGGACGGCTACCGCGATCGGGATCGTGATCAGCAAATAAGGCCAGATGTGGATGAAGCTATCGACGACATATTCCAGAATTGCGAGAATGTGAGACATGGTGGGGTACTCCTGCAGAATAATTATTTTGATTTTCTCGTGAGGCGTAAATCGTGAAAATTCCCGTATCACGCTTCCCGTATTTTTAATTGATTATCGTAAATTTACGATAGACCTTGATAAAAAAACACCTGTTTAAAAAATATCACCCACCTTGGCTCGAAACCAGGCGATGTTGTCTTCATCCAGGCAGTAGCTAGTGGCCGTACCTTCGACCGTACCTTTGATGAACCCCGTGGTCCGTAAGACTTTTAAATGTTGGGATACCGTTGCTTGCGCGATGGGGAGATATGCCACAATATCACCCGTAATACAGCCGGGATGGGTGACCAGGAATTTCATGATCTCGAAGCGGGTGGGGTTGCCCAAGGCTTTGAACATTGTCACCAGTTTTTCTTGCTCTTCGCCGGTGATATCGAGGGTACAGCAGGCTTCAGGGATAAGGTTAATTTCTGTATTCATCGTATTTTTACGATATTATAGTTCGAAATATAAGTTTGTCAAGTAGTAAAAAATTATTCGTGGACTTGTTGGGAGGGAAATCGAAGGGTGAACGCAAAAACGCGGATAAAAACAGAAAAATCTGCGTTCATCCGCGTACATCTGCGTCCAAAAATAGTGATCCGAATAGATTAAATCCCCAAATATGCGCTCTGAATATGTACGTTTTGGATTAATTCGCGGGCCGGGCCTTGTAGTTCAACCTTGCCCTCCGCCAGGACATAACCATAGTCGCTGATGGCCAGGGCCATTTGGACATTTTGCTCGACGAGTAGGATGGTGAGTCCAAGTTCGCGGAGGGATTTGAGACTCTCGAATAAATCCAGGGCCAACACCGGGGCTAAGCCGAGTGAGAGTTCGTCGATCATCAAGATTTTGGGATCCGCCATGATGCCGCGGGCCACGGCCAGCATTTGCTGCTCACCACCGCTGAGGGTACCCGCTTTTTGAGATTCGCGTTCCTTTAGACGGGGGAACATCTCATAAACTCGTTCCAGGTTTTCTTTGAACTTGGGCTGGGCCCGTTTATTGGTGGCGCCCATTTCCAGGTTTTCGTAGACGCTCATATCGGTGAAAAGCTGGCGGCCTTCAGGGACCAGGATCAACCCCATTTCAGCTTTGGTATAGGCCGGGACTTTGCTGACATCCTGGCCTGCAAAGCTGACTGTCCCGCTCCAGGGGCGGATTAGGCCCATTACGGTCCGCAGTAAGGTGGTTTTGCCGACCCCGTTGCCGCCCACCAAACAAGTTAATTGCCCCTCTTCCAAGGTCAGGCTGGTGCCCCACAAGATTTGAACGTCGCCGTAGCCCGAGGTCACAGTGTTGATTTCTAAGATGGTCATGGGGCGTTCTCCTGGAGTAATTTCGCGGCCAATTTGGGGTCGCCCAGGTAAGCGGCGATCACTTTTTCGTCCGCCGAGATTTCGTCGGGTGATCCTTCCGCAATTAACTCGCCGTAATCAAGGACGATGATCCGATCGGAAACGTTCATGACCGCTTTCATGACGTGTTCGATCATTATGATGGTGATGCCTTGCGCCCGAATCTGCTGGACGGTTTGGACCATATTGTCGATTTCGGAGGGGTTCAATCCCGCCAAAACTTCGTCCAGGAGGAGCAAGTGGGGCCGAGCTGCCAGGGCCCGCGCCATCTCCAATCGTTTTTTCTGGGCGACGTTGAGGCTCCCAGCCAACTGATCGATCCGCTCGGCCAGACCGACGAATTCGAGCACTTCGGTGGCAGTTTTTGCCGCTGGCCCCAAACTCTGATTCTGCCGTCCGAAACAAGCCCCCACCATCACATTCTCGCGGACGGTGAGATCATTGAGGGGTTGGACGATCTGATGGGTGCGGGCCAAACCTTTACGGGCCATTTGGTAGGTTTTGGCCCCAGTGACGTCGCAGCCCGCAAAGACCACGCGCCCCCCGTCGGCCGGGTATACGCCGTTGATCACATTGAACAAGGTGGTTTTACCCGCACCGTTGGGGCCGATCAGGCCCAAAATTTCCCCCTCAAATAAATCAAAACTCACATTCGATAGGGCTTGCAGGCCGCCAAAGCGTTTGCCGATCCCTGCGACGGTTAATAAGGGATTTTTAGTCATGCCAGTACCCTCCTGAGTGCGGGCAGGCGCTGCCGCAGCCAACCGATGGCCCCGGCCGGGATGAATAACACGATCAGCAGGAGTAGAACACCTGAAACTGAGAGCTGGATATCTTTGAAGAAATCACTGGTGACCAGATAGCCGCGCATCCCTTGGTAGGCGTAGGCTCCCAAGATTGGCCCTAAGACGGTGCCTTGCCCACCGAGCATAACCATGACCAGGAGTTCGATGGACGCATGCAGGGGGAAGGCCACATGGGGTTCGACGTTGCCGTTTTTGAAGAAGAACAGCACGCCGACCATCCCGGGGATGATGGCGGAGAGGACATAGGCCCAGGTTTTGGCATCAGGAGCCACAACGCCCATGACTTCGGCGGCGTCTTCGTTTTCTCGGATCGCCAGCAGACCCAAGCCGAATTTAGACGTCCGCACCAGATAACTGATGATGATGGCGGCAACCGTCAATCCGGCCATGAGGTAGAAGGCCAGCACCAGGGCTTTGGCCGCTCCCCCATAGGGTTTGTAGACGGAGAAATTGAGGGTCATTCCCACGGGACCGCCAAAAATATCGAGATTGTTGATCAGGGCTTTCATGGCCTCGTTGACGCCGATGGTGGAGAGGGCGAAATAGGCCCCCCGGAGTTTGAGGATGGCCTTCCCTAATAAAAAGGCCAGCAGCCCGGAGGCGATCCCGCCTACGAGCAGCCCGAACCACAGGGACCAACCCAACTCGTTGACCACAAACAGCCCCATATAGCCGCCAAAGCCGTAAAATACGATATGGCCAAAACTGACATAGCCGGTGTACCCCAGCAAGATGTTCAGGCTGGAGGCCAGGGCGATGGCCTTGAGAATGGTAAACACACTCTCGCGATTGGAGACACTGCCGGTGACCGTCGGGTACAAGACCATCCCAATGACGATCAGCAAAGGCAACAGAAGACCGAGGTGCTTGCGCCAATTCTTCATTGTTTGGCTCCCAGCAGCCCTTGGGGCCGGATGAGGAGGATCAGGACAAATAATCCAAACTCAATCACTGGCACCCAGGAAGTCTCCATAAAGGCGGGGATGATACCTTCAAGCACACCTAAAATCAGGCCGCCGAACAAAGCCCCAATGGGATTGCCTAGGCCGCCTAACACCCCAATCACGAAGCTTTTTAGTTCGTAGCCACCCCCAGAGAGGATCGTGAAGGGGAAAAAGGTGGCAATTAAGGCCCCCGAGACCGCGGCCAGCATCGTCCCCAGACCAAAGCTGAGGGCCAAAATCCGGGTGGAAGGGATGCCCATTAACTCCGCCGCGGCCCGGTTGTTGGTCACCGCCCGAATATATTTTCCCGGTCGGGTGCGATACAAGAAGAGATACAACCCGCCAGTGATCAAGATCGCAATCAGGGCCGCGATCAACCGGGTGCCGAGGATGGTCGTCGACCCGAGTTGAAAACTGCCCATGTTGAAATCGACGTTGTAGGGGGAGGTGGTGAAGGCTGCAGTTCCTAGGCCGATGATGATCATATTCACCGAAAAAGTCGCCAGCAGCGAGGATAAATGCGGGGCGTTGATCACGCGGTGAACGGCGATAAAGTAGATCAGCACCCCCAATAGTAAACCGATCACCGCGACCGGCAGCAGTCCAAAATAAGGGTTGATATTGCCCTGAATGAAGAGATAAAACGTCCCAAACATCCCCAGGGCGATGATCGGCCCATGCGACAGATTGATGACGTCCATCACGCCCCAGATCAGGGTCAATCCCATCGCCGCCAGGCCGTAGACAAACCCGAGCAAGATACCGTCGGGAAGGGAAGTGAGTAGTAAGGTGAGTTGTTGCATGGAAGCTCTCTTTTTTAACGCGGAGCCGCTGAGCGGCAGAGACGCACAGTTTTTTCGATTTTGGTCCGCCCGGACGTTAACGTCCGGGCTAAGTGCTTATGCCCCAGGGGCTATAGACGTACACCAGGCCCCGCAGGGGTCTTCAGCTTTCAGTCCGGTGGTTTACCACCGGACGCTATAAAAAAAAATTCTCTGCACCTTTGCGACTCTGCGTCTCCGCGTTACGCAAATTACGGCGCCGGTATCGGATAGAGCGGATCGGCAGTGCGGACGTCGGCGGGAGCGATGATGACCCGTTCGAGTTCACCAGCTGCATTCAACTGCCATTGAGCGACGACCATCTTGTGGGCGATCTGTAACCCGTGGGCTTCATCTGTCGAGTCGAATTGGATGCCGCCGAAGAAGGTGAATAAATCCATGTCGTTCAGAGCCGCTTTGACCGCGTCGGGGTCGACCGAATCCGCGTCCAGGATGGCTTTTTGCAGGACTAAACCGGCCGTATAGCCGCCCGCGACATGATAGGTAGGGGGATCGCCGTAAGCGGCTTCGTAAGCCGCGGCAAAATCTTCACCAGTGGGGCCAAACCATTCTTTGCCCAAATTGGCAGCTTCTGCCTCGGTGTGGGTAGCGCTGAGTTCCCATTGGCTGGAGACCGCGATACCCAAGGCCGCGTCACCCAGTTCGGGAAACTTCGTGTCCGCCGGGGCGACCAGCAGATACGCGAAATTCAGGCCAATTTTGCGGTCGTAGAGGGCCCGGGCCAAGGCGGTGCCATCGGGGTAGTGCCCGCCGCCGAGAAGGACAGTCGCGCCCGAACCGGCGATCTTGTTGACGATGGGGCCGAAGTCGGCGGTCTCGGGGTCGTAGCCTTCTTCGAGGACGATCTCAAAACCGTTGGCTTCCAGATAGGGCTTGATCCCCTCGACCACGCTGGTGGAGAATTTGGCACTTTCATAGACGAGAGCTACTTTAGCGTCTGGATCAAGCTCCTTGAGCATATCGACGGTGCTGGACATATACAGGCTGGCTGGCGTGTAAAGTTGGAACAGGCTGGTGTTGCCGGTTTTGTAGGCGCTGTCGTCAGCGGCCCCGGTGGTGATCATGACTTTGCCGTTCTGCTCGGCCACAATGGAGGCCGCGGAGGTCAGTCCGGATGAATAGGGGCTGAGCAAGAAATCGGCGTTGTCTTCGGTGATCAGGCGGGTGTAGAGTTCTTGGACCCGCTCGGTGTTGGATTCGTCATCGTAGGTTTGAGCCGCGAACTTGACGATGGTACCGTCGCTTAAAGTCAGCCCACCGGCGGCGTTGATCTCGTCCAGCCACAGGTTGAAACCGTTGACCTGGCGCTTGGAGGAGACCTCCTGTTTACCGGTCAGCGAGGAAGTAAAGCCAATGACGACAGTCACTTCCCCGTCCATTGCCCCCTCTGTCCCCGGATCAGCCATGTCATCCCCCGATTGGCAGGCCGCTAAAACTAATAAAAACATAACCAATAAAATTAACAACTTCGTAAATTTGGGTTTCATGGTTCGCTCCTAAAAAGTTGAAACACAGGTTGGTAATGAAGTCAGATTGCTATTGAAATTTCTAGAAAACACCTCCTATAAATTCCATCTGTATGCAAATTTCGGTAGGGTATTTGCTCATTATCACCCAGACAAACCGAAATTTGCCCAGCGATCGAGCCGTGGTGCGGTAAGACAAGATGATTTTATCCAACAACCAAAACCGCACCACCCGATTGTAAACCAGATTTCCGCCTTTTGCAGGGGATCGATTATTCGAGGTGCAAATTCCGCATTTACGGGAAAAAGCCAGGATGCCCCGCTTGTGGCTGGGGATAAATGGCAAGGGGGTTTGGGAGCAAAGCCCCCATATGGCTTTTTCCTTAAGAAGAAGCTCCGGCCACAGGCCGGAGCTTCTTCACTTTGGGCTATAATACGCCAGCTGGTCTCATGCAGAGCTATAAACTGGTGAACAGGATCATTGAATGAATTTTTTTTAGCCTAATAATCTTGAATATCCTGTTACAGATTAAGGAGCATCTATGCTGCACCCCCTGGTTACCCAACTGCATTTTGCCCGGAATGAATTTCAACGGTGTTTAGACGGTGTCTCGGCTGAAGATGCAGTCCAACGTATAGGCCCGATGAACTGCATAAGTTGGATGGTCGGTCACTTAGCCAGCCAGGAACAACGGCTGTGGGTTCAATTAGCCCAACAGAAAACGGTCGCGCCCAGGTTGTATGAAGTCGTCGGACATGGCCAACCCGCCACCACGCCAGATTGGGACGAAATGTGGACGGTCTGGCGCAATATTACCCAAACCGCCGATGATTATTTAGGCACATTGAAAGCAGAGCAAACTACTGATCACTTCACCTTCGAAGGAAAACCCCATTGGGAATCGATTGGAACTTCTTTACAGCGCAATATTTTTCACTATTGGTTCCATATCGGTGAAGCCCATGCCGTCCGGCAGCAGCTGGGGCATAAGGCTCTCCCCCAATTTGTGGGGAATTTGTCGGCAGTGAAATTTTAAATTGAGGCAACCCTGATAAAAAAGAGACCTTCCAGGTTTGAAAAACCTGGAAGGTCTTTGAATATTATGTCAAGGCCTGATAAACCAGGTTGCGGAAATCGGGCTGGAGCATAATCGGTTCGATGGCAACGTATTGGGTCATCATGATGCCGATTAGCTCTTCAACCGGATCAACCCAAAATAACGTGCTGGCCATCCCACCCCAACCAATCGCACCAACCGAACCCATTTCTTGCGTTTGAGCGACGTCCATCGTGACCGAAAAGCCCAGCCCAAAACCGGTCCCGAGCATGGGATTGGCAATGGTTAACGGGAACAATTCCATGGGGACATGGTTAGTAGCCATTAAATCCAGCGTTTTGCGACCTAACAACCGGACGCCGTTTAACTCGCCCCGATTGCGGACCAGCCGGGCGAATTGGAGATAATCCGCCAGGGTGGAGATCAGCCCGCCGCCGCCAGAATATAGGGCGACATCCTGAAATGCACACTTTATCATCGGATCAAAAACGGCCAGTTTTTCTTCTTCGGTTTCGCCGTAACAAGTGGTCATCCGGTTGATTTTATCCGCGGGGACAGAAAAGCTGGTATCGACCATCCCCAGGGGGGCAAAGATTTTTTCCTGCAAATAATCGGCCAAACTCATCCCCGAGATGACTTCGACCAACCGGCCGACAACATCGGTGGATACGCTGTAAACCCAACCTTCTCCGGGGTGATAGAGTAGTGGCAGGCTGGCAATTTTATGAACCATTTCTGCCAGAGTCTGGTTTTTATTGAATAAATCAACCTTTTGATATTGCTTATCAACCTCGGTTTCACCGAACGCCCCATAGGTCAGCCCGGCGTTGTGACACAGGAGCTGTTTAATGGTTGGCGGGGTTCTGGGTGCAACCAGTTTCCCTGCCTCCCAAACTTTGACATTTTTGAACTCAGGCAGATATTTGTGGATCGGATCGGCGAGGTGGCATTGCGCTTGCTCAAGCAACATCATCAGGGCCATGCTGACGATGGGCTTGGTCATCGAGTAAATGCGGAACAGGTGGTCATATTCCAAGGGTTTTTGAGTCGCGATATCCTGGTAACCGCATTTTTCCAAATGGACAACTTCGCCGCGGCGTTCTACCAGGGTCAGAATTCCCCCAGTCTGACCGCGGTCGACATAGCCTTGCATGACAGGAGCGATACGGGCGAGACGTGCGGTTGAAAAACCGACTTTTTCAGGAGTTGTGATATTGAACATGGAGACCTTCCTAAGTATCTAACCGAAAATTCAATTCAGCCTCGGTTGAGCCTGCCTGTACTGAGTTCATCGAAGTGTCGAAACCAGCGTCGGATTTCGATAAACTCAATCGGCGTCGCATTTTCGGGTAGGTTTTAAGTGCGTGGCGGTTAGTGCCATAAAACTGGCAAGATTTGCCGCTACGCCTGAGCAGTTTTCGATGTAAGCATGTATTCCATTTCAAAATTCGGGATGGTTCAGAAATAAGTAGACAAATAAGTGTCAAAAAGGACATTAACAA
>CAYVQU010000119.1:0-16501 GCA_964453155.1 uncultured Anaerolineales bacterium
TTACGAAAACCCTTGTCAACCTTTTCTCCCCCTAACTTCCGGGAATTGCTGAAGATATTCTGGGGGTGATGGGCGCCTCAGTAACCCGGGTTGGCGAAATCGGGAGTGGTAATACTACTAAATTGGCCAATCAGATCATCGTGGCCTTGAATATCGCGGCCATGTCTGAGGCTCTGGTTCTGGCGACCAAAGCCGGCGTGGACCCTGAAAAAGTTTATCAGGCAATTCGAGGTGGCTTAGCCGGCAGCACTGTCTTAGATGCCAAAGTCCCCCTGGCCTTAGAAGGAAATTTTAAACCTGGTTTTCGGATCGAACTCCACATCAAAGATATGATGAATGCCTTGGAAACGGCGCATGAATTGGGCGTCCCCCTGCCGCTCTCTAGTCAAATAATGGAGTTTATGCAAGCCCTTAAAGTTGATGGCAAAGCGGCTGATGACCACGGCGGTATTATCCAGTTTTATGAGAAACTCGCGAACATAGAAGTCCGGAAACAGTAAGAAAAAAACCAACTCTAGGATCGATTTTTCCCATTGGTCCTATCCGTAAATCGAGGAGTAAAAAACAATGCGTTACACAAACTTAGGCAAGTCGAATTTAAAGGTCAGCCGCATCTGTCTCGGTACGATGCACTTCGGAAATCGCACGACAGAAGAAGAAGCTTTCAAAATTATGGATCGCGCCCTGGACATGGGCATCAATTTCTGGGATACCGCGAACGTCTATAGCGGTCCCGGCGAGCTACGTGGTACCACCGAAGCCATCATCGGACGTTATTTCCAGGCGCACAAAGGCAGCCGTCAGCGAGTGGTGTTAGCCACCAAGGTGAATGGGCCCATGGAGGATGTGGATGATCCCAATTTTGATCGCGGTATATCGGCGTATAAAGTGCGTAAACACGTCCACGATTCACTCACCCGCATGCAAACGGATCACATTGATCTCTACCAGGTGCATCATATTGACCGCACAATTACGGTTGAAGAATTCTGGAATACTTTCGACAACTTGATCGCTGATGGCAAGGTATTGTACATGGGCTCGAGTAATTTCCCCGGCTGGGGTCTGGTAAAATTTCAAGCCGCGGCCATGCAACGCGGTTCCTTGGGTCTGATCAGCGAACAGACGATGTACAGCTTGCTCTGCCGCTGGCCTGAAATCGAAGTTTTACCCGCCGCGCTGGATCTGGGTATCGGTGTTATTCCATATATGCCCTTAGCCGGGGGGATTTTAACTGCCAAAGTGCAGTCAGAAGCGGGGTCGCGCACCGCCTCGGTAGAGAAAGAATACGGTATTCCGGTTGGCGGCGATCAAATAAAGTCCTATCAAGCCTTATGTAGCGATCTGGGTGAATCACCGGTTGCAGTGGCGCTGGCCTGGACCTTGGCACAACCGGCCGTATCCTCGGCAATTGTTGGCATTCGCAAGCTGTCTCATCTGGATGATTTGGAGCGCGCCAGTGAACTTGAGCTTGATGAAGCAACGCTTGATCGGTTGAACGAAATTTTCGACACCAACAAAGGGCGTCCTATTCGCACTTCAAAGCCTGCTCCAGAAGCATATGCTTGGTAATCGCATTCAGTTTTGATAGCCGCAGTAGTAAAAAAATAAATTATGCCATATACAGTTTTGATTCCCCAGCCGATTGCGGAAGAAGGCAAAAACTTCCTGTGCGAACGAGGGTATGAGATAAAAATGGGCACCGGAGATACCGTTGATATCTTGAAAGCGGATGTTAAAGGCTGTGATGCGATTCTTATGAGAACGGCACAACTTCCAGCAGAAGTTTTAAAGGCCGAGAAACGGTTGAAAGTAATCGGCCGGCATGGTGTCGGCGTAGACAATATTGATCTGGATGCGGCCACCGAGTTGGGGATTTATGTGACCAACGCGCCGGAATCAAATGCGAATACGGTGGCAGAACATGCCATTGGATTGATCAGCGCATGCGCTAAAAAGATCGCCTTCTTCGATCGCAAAACCCGCCAAGGGAACTTCGGTATTCGGGATCAAGTCCGCGGTATAGATTTGAAAGACAAAACTGTCGGAATCGTGGGATTTGGTGCCATCGGATCGTTTGTCGCGAAAAAAGCTTTCTATGGTTTTGAGATGAATGTGATGGTTTACGATCCCTATATTGATAAGGAAAAATTGCCACCCGAAATCTCCCTGGCTGATTCTTGGGAAGCACTCTTTCAAACGGCTGATTTTGTAACCCTACACCTTCCATCTACTCCGAAAACCAAAGAGCTGATTGGTTCTGCTGAGTTTGAATTGATGAAACCCACGGCTTATCTCATCAATACGGCGCGCGGCGATATCGTAAATGAAGCTGAATTAATTATCGCCCTACAGAAAAGGGTAATTGCTGGAGCGGGTCTCGATGTCTTTGTACAGGAACCACCAGCCAAAGATAATCCGCTGTTTCAATTGAATAATGTGATCCTAACCCCCCATAACGCAGCCTTAACCAAAGAATGTGCGATCAGGACCGCCATTCATGCCGCGATGGGAATCGATGCCGTCCTTTCCGGTCGAAAACCCAAATGGCCAGTGAATGAGCCAAAACTGAATTAACAAAAAGATATCAGCTTTGAAGTAAGACTAGGCCGTGTTGACATTTGGTGATTTCTATAAGAAATGACCGATTTCAGAATTCGCTCATTTCTCCAGAGAAAATCTGAAATGTCAACACTACCTAGATAGATCGCACAGAAAGAAAAAATGATGAAATATTGCTCTGATTGTAGTACAGCCCTTGAAACACGAATGATCGAACGACAGCGAAAGTTTTGCCCTCAATGTCAACGAGTTTACTATGCCGGGTTGAAGGTAGGTGCTGGTGCGCTCATTGAGCAAAATGGATGCTTGCTGCTGATGCAAAGAACGATGTCAATGTTTCAAGGCAGTTGGAATATCCCAGCTGGTTACGTAGAAGTTGATGAACATCCCCTTGAGGCAGTTGTCCGCGAGACGTATGAAGAAACGGGATTGCGTGTTGAAGTAAAGGGTTTGGTGGATATCTATTTCTTTTCTAATGACCCCAGAGGGAATGGTATTCTCATCGTTTACGAGTGCAAACCTGTCGGGGGCGAACTGCAGGCTACCGAAGAGTCGATTAACCCAACGTATTTTCCAGCAGAGGATATACCGGAGAATCTGGCTGGTGGAGGGCATATTCAGGCTGTAGGTGCCTGGAAGAAGCGTATGCAAAACGATGGGAACTAACCTAATCTTTCGTCTAAAGCCTGAACGCAATTTTTTGACCGTCGAACGGTATGGTGAAAAGAATTGGGAAACCTGTTGTTCGAAATTAATTTAGTAGGATGATAGATATATGGAACAACAATCTTTACCGTACAATATTGTCGAAGATGATTTAAGCAATTTCCCCCCATCTACCTTTGTCACTTTTGGCGAAACCATGGTCCGTGACACGCCAGCCGATCTAGAGCGCCCGGAACGCACCCGGTTAGTTCATCTTTCGATGGCTGGCAGCGAATATACCCTGGCGATGGGCCTCAGCCGCTTGGGAATCCCGGCCAGCTACATCACACGGGTACCAAACAATCCCTACGGGCTGGCTGTGCGCAGTATCGCCCGCGAAAACGGGATCTCCACAGACCATTTTGTCTGGGCACCCAAAACCGAACCCATAGGACGGTTGATTTACGAAATTGGGCGCACCCCCCGCAAAAATAGCGGCGTTTATCAACGTATGTATTCCGCGGCTTCAAAATTGGATGCTGGCATGGTCGATTGGCAGGCGGCCCTAAAAAATACCCGTCTATTCCACACTTCTGGGATTACGTTTGGACTGGCCTATCATAGCAATTATGCCCGCAATTACAACTTGGAAGCTTTCAAAGAAGCCATGTCAGCCAAGCCGGATGATTGTCTAGTGGGGATGGACTTCAACTACCGCGCGACGCTGTGGTCAGCTGTGCAGTGCCGCACTGTGATGACCCCGATCATTTCTGAGAACATTGACATATTTATTACCACGATCGAGGATATGGCCCGGCTTTACGAGATCGGTTGTGGGCAATACACGGCCAAACAAGTCGTGGATGGTGATATCGGACAGCTTGAAGATGGCGATATTCAAACCTTTGCCCGAGCAGTGATGGAGATTTTCAATGTGAAACTTGTGGCGATCACCATTCGTTATCCTGATACGTTCGAACAACACCGCTGGGAGGCAGCTGCGATGGATCAGAATGGTAACTTCTTCCGCTCTCCGGCAGTTAAACCTATCACATTGCTCGATCGTTTGGGCGGAGGCGATACTTGGAATGCTGGATTCTATTACGGCTTATTGACCGATGGTTTCAATGCGACGGGCCTTACAAAAGGCGTACTGGTCGGCGATGCCGCCACGCGGATCAAACAAACTCTAATGTTTGATTTACCAATTGTCGATAAAGCTGAAATTCAGGCCCTGCTGAAAGCCGATGCTTTGGGTGGTGGCAAGCGAACATCACGCTAAAAAATGGAGCAGCATGAATAAATGCGCAAAACTAAATCTGATTCGTGAAACTGGCATCATCGCCATTATGCGGGCCAAATCATCTGAACAATTGATTGCCGCAGCAGATGCCATCAAAGCGGGCGGTGTGCGCGTTATCGAAGTGACCATGACCACCCCAGGGGCTTTGGGCGTTATCGAAGCAGCTAAAGCGCGCTATGGCGATGATGTTTTTTTCGGCGCGGGCAGCGTTTTGGATCCCGAAACTGCCCGGGCGGCTATTTTAGCTGGGGCTGATTTTATTGTTGCCCCGACTCTCAAGTTAGAGATGGTCGCGCTGTGCAAGCGTTACAGCATCCCCGTGATGCCCGGCTGTTATTCACCGACAGAGGCCCTCACTGCCTGGGAAGCCGGGGCCGATATGGTTAAGCTCTTTCCGGCTAGTTTTGGGGGTGCAGACTTAGTCAAGGCCATTCTGGCTCCCCTGCCTCATCTAGAAATTGTTCCTGTTGGGGGCGTCAATTTGGATACCGCGGCCGATTTTATCCGCAAAGGGGCCGCAGCCCTTGGGGTGGGCAGCAATCTGGTCAATCAAAAGCTTTTAGATGCCGGGGATTTGGATGAATTGACTCAACGGGCAATAGCTTTTATTGCTGAAGTCCAAAAAGGGAGGGAAGGTTGATCGCGTGAGCAGTAAAGTCATCAAAATAACCGAATTGGACAATGTCGGAGTAATTCTGAGTGCGCGAGGATTGCCAAAGGGTACCGAAATTAATCACGGAATTAGGTTGGTAGAAGATATTCCGATGGGCCATAAAGTAGCTCTTGCTGCAATTGATGTTGGCAGTGAAATAATCAGGTATGGAAAGGTTATTGGATATGCAAAATGCTCTCTAGACCCAGGTGAATGGGTACAGGGATCAAAAATCAAAGTTCCTGTGGCACCTGCTCTTGATTCAATCCCAATGCCCGAAAAAAAGAAAATCAACATCTCGCCTTTAGCGGGCAATACTTTTATGGGATACCGCAATCCTGACGGTAGTGTGGGAACCAAAAACTTACTGGGAATTATGGCCAGTGTGCAATGTGTCGCGGGGCTGGCAAGGCATGTTGAGGAGATAATTAGACAGGACCTCTTACCAAAGTATCCCAATGTGGATGAGGTGATTGCTCTTAACCATACATATGGTTGTGGCGTGGCAATTGAGGCTCCAGGTTCCGAAATACCCATCCGGACAATTCAAAATATCGCCCAAAACCCGAACTTTGGCGGTCAAGTGTTAGTAATCGGGCTAGGTTGTGAAAAACTTCAACCCGAAAGGCTGATAACAGAAGACCTGGTTGATAATTATTTCTTTTGGGATCAATTCAGAATGCAGGCTGAAACCAATCACGGTTTTGATGAAATGGTCCAAGGCATTATGGTGAAGGCCGAGAATATTCTAAAGAAGTTGAATATGCGTAAAAGGGAAAAGTGCCCCACATCTGAATTAGTTGTTGGTTTACAGTGTGGTGGCAGTGATGCATTTTCGGGGGTTACTGCGAATCCGGTGGTGGGATTTGCTGCCGACTTGATTGTCCGGGCTGGCGGCAGTGTCATATTTTCTGAAGTCACCGAAGTCAGAGATGCGGCTGAATCATTGGTAGCACGGGCGGAAAATGACGAAGTCGGAAATGCGTTGATTGATGAGATGAATTGGTACGATCAATATCTTCAACAAGGACGAGTTGATCGCAGTGCAAATACAACCCCTGGAAATAGAGAAGGTGGTATCAGTAATATCATCGAAAAGGCTTTAGGCTCAATCGCCAAATCGGGTACTAGTCCAATTGTAGATGTTTTGAGACCCGGAGAACAATTACGAAAGAAGGGTTTGACCTTCGCGTCAACACCTGCCAGCGATTTTGTGAGTGGTACCTTGCAAGTTGCCGCGGGGATGAATATGCATGTTTTTACGACGGGGCGAGGAACGCCATATGGGCTCTCAATGGTGCCGGTGATAAAAATCGGTTCCAATACCCCATTGAGCCAACGTTGGTTTGATTTAATTGATTTTGATGCTGGGCCGGTCGCCAGTGGAAAAAAAACAATCGCAGAGTTAGGTTGGGAGCTATTTCACTTGATACTGGAGGTTGCCAGTGGCAATAAGCAAGTAGCCTGCGACAAATTGAAGCTGTACAATGACCTAGTTTTGTTCAATCCCGGACCACTAACTTAGCAATTCCCCACCCGCGCGAGTATCACCTCCATGCCAGAGAGACAGCGCCCAGGTACAACCGTTTATGTTCCGGAGAGTAGCTCTAGATGTTGGCAGAATTTTTGTCAATCAAAAGTTGTTAGATGCCAACGATCTGATGACCAGACACGTAGGGCAACAGCACTTACTTCTGAAGTCCATAAAGGTTAAGACTAGATGAAATTAAATCATTACTTTTATAACAATAAAATTCCACTAGAAGGCTTAGGAAATGGTGTAAAACGAAAAGTATTGGCCTATCACGAAAACCTGATGATGGTTGAAGTTCACTTTGAAAAAGGCGCGGTGGGTGAAATTCATTCCCATCCCCATGAGCAAATCACCTATGTCCTAGAAGGTGAATTTGAGTTCGATATTGATGGTCAAAAGCAAGTTGTAAAAGCCGGGGACTCGATGTTCAAGGAATCGAACGTGCTTCATGGGACAATCTGCTTGAAAAAAGGGCGCTTATTGGATGTTTTCTCCCCCCATCGCGAAGACTTTCTAGAATGAAGACAATTCTTTGCTATGGTGATTCGAATACTTGGGGATGGAATCCTATCAATTTATCCCGTTATGCCAAAGATGAGCGCTGGCCTGGGGTTCTACAGCAAGAACTTGGCGAAGGTTTTGAGGTAATTTCTGAAGGTTTGCCGGGGCGGACGACCGTCTGGCCTGATCCGATTGAAGGTCACATGAGTGGGGCAGATTATCTCACCCCGTGCTTAAATTCACACAAACCGATTGATCTAGTCATAATTCTACTGGGGACAAATGATCTCAAGCACCGTTTTGGGGTAACTGCCTTTGATATCGCGGAGGGCATTTCCCGGTTGGTGAGGATGATCCAACAAAGTGAATCCGGTCCTGAAGGCAGATCGCCACAGGTTTTGATACTGGTACCGCCTCCACTTGGGAACCTTTCGAAGTTTGCCGAGATGTTTGCTAGGGGGATAGAGAAATCGAGAGACTTGAGTCAGCAATACAAGCGAGTTGCTGACCTCTTAGCTTGTTCATATCTGGATACTTCCGAGTATATTGTTTCGAGCGATGTGGATGGGGTTCATTTCGATGCCAATGCACATACCGTTTTAGGTCACTTGGTCGCTCAGAAAATTAAGACGATTTTTCAAAGGAAATAGGGAACTACTATGATACTTGACTTATTCAATCTTGCCGGTAAGGTAGCACTGGTCACAGGTGCCAGTCGAGGGCTTGGGCAGGCGATGGCAGTCGGATTAGCTGAAGCCGGAGCTGACATCGTTGGATTGGCTTCAACCGATTGCATAGAAACCGCGACCCAGGTTCAGGGTATAGGACGGAAATTTTACCCAGTTGTGTGTGACCTCATCGAAGCCACACCGGAAACATTCGCAGATGTCGTTGCCGAAATCGTTTCACATTTTGGCCGCCTGGATATATTGGTCAACAATGCAGGGATCATCCGCCGGGCACCAATTTTCGAATTCAACGAAGAATTTTGGGACGATGTCTTGCAAGTCAACCTGAAAGCCTTATTCTTCCTGGCACAGGTTGCCGCCCAGCAAATGGACACCCATGGGGGTGGGAAGATCATTAACATTGCCTCGATGCTCTCCTACCAGGGCGGAATTTTGGTTCCCGCGTATACCGCCTCAAAAAGTGCGGTTGCCGGAGTTACTAAAGCATTAGCAAATGAATTAGCTCCCAAGAATATCAATGTCAACGCGATTGCTCCCGGCTATATGGCCACCGACAACACCGCTCCGCTGCGAGCGGACGAGAAACGGAATGCCGCTATATTAGAACGCATCCCCGCCAGAAGGTGGGGGGACCCCGCTGATTTGAAGGGTATCACCGTCTTCCTGGCCTCGTCCGCTTCCGATTATATGCAAGGCGCGATTGTGCCCGTAGATGGTGGTTGGTTGTGCCGGTAGTTAGGAGCAGCTAGCGAATAGTTGTCGGGTTTCTATTATCCGCTAGCTGCGAACCATAGAACAGAAAGGTTTTATGATGAAGAAAATCATCACTTTCGGAGAAATCATGCTCCGTTTATCCCCACCAGGAAACCAGCGGTTTTCACAAGCCCGTAGCCTTGATGTGGTCTACGGCGGCGGTGAGGCCAATGTGGCCGCTTCCCTGGCCAATTACGGGCTACCGGTTGATTTTGTGACTCGCATCCCCGAGAATGATATCGGCGAGGCCTGTATCCAATTCTTGCGCCAATATGGTGTCGGAGTCGACAAAATTCTACGCGGCGGCGAGCGTCTGGGGATTTACTTCCTCGAGATGGGATCAATGCAGCGCGGCAGCAAAGTGGTTTATGACCGGGCTAATTCCGCGATCTCGGCGATTGAACCGGGGATGGTGGACTGGCACGCGGTCTTTGCTGACGCCGATTGGTTCCATTGGACTGGGATTACGCCGGCGATATCAGCGGGAACTGCCGCTGTCTGTTTGGAAGGCGTTAAAGCCGCCCAAGCAATGGGGGTCACTGTTTCATGTGACCTGAATTACCGCAAAAACCTGTGGAAATGGGGCCAACAGCCCGGCGAAGTTATGCCGGAACTGGTAGCGCATACCGATGTCGCCATCGGCAACGAAGAAGATGCCGATAAAGTTTTCGGCATCAAGGCCCCAGAGAGCGATGTCACCGCCGGGAAGGTGGAAGCCGATCAATATTTGTACGTCTGCGAGAAGTTGAACGAGTGTTTCCCCAACCTGAAGACTATCGCTATCACCCTGCGCGGGTCGGTTTCAGCCAGCCATAACACCTGGTCGGCGGTATTATGGCGAGAAGGCGGTAATTTTTACACCGGGCCATTTTATGACATTACCCATATTGTCGACCGTGTGGGCGGCGGAGACTCTTTTATGGGTGGGTTGATCTATGGCCTGCGAATTTTTGGCGAGGATTATCAAAAAACCTTAGATTTTGCCGTTGCGGCCTCGTGTTTGAAACATTCAATTTTCGGTGATTTCAACCTGGCAACAGTGGCCGAAGTCGAAAAACTGATGTCCGGTGACGCCTCCGGGCGGGTCTCAAGATAAGGAAAGATATTATGGCAAGGTTTACGAGAATAGAAGTTTATCAGGCAATGTATGAGTCAGGGTTAGTGCCGTTATTCTATAACCCAAATGTAGAAGTAAGCTTGAAAGTATCCAAAGCAGTTTCAGATGGTGGGGCGCGCGTGTTGGAATTCACCAATCGCGGTGATTTTGCCTTTCAAGTCTTCAGAGAATTATCCCTAACCCTGGCAGCCGAAAACTCTCCATTGATTCTGGGGGTAGGGTCGGTGGTGGATGCCCCAACAGCAGCAATGTACATTGGGGCTGGGGCGAACTTTATCGTCGGACCAATCTTCAACCCTGAGATTGCCAGGTTATGCAACCGCCGCAAGATCGCTTATATGCCGGGCTGTGGCACCCTAAATGAAATTTCTGAAGCTGATGAAAATGGTGTCGAAATCGTCAAAATTTTCCCTGGAACTGCTGTTGGTGGTCCAGGATTTATAAAGGCTGTGAAAGGGCCCAACCCATGGACATCCATCATGCCAACCGGCGGCGTCGATGCAACCGAAGAAAACATCCGAACTTGGATTGAAGCCGGGGCCAGCTGTGTGGGTATGGGTTCTAGACTGATTACTAAATCTGACGTATCCGCGAGTAATTACGATGGCATTCAAGAAAATGTGAAAAAAGTGTTGGGCTGGATTTCGACAGTCAAAAGATAACAGAAAATATTCAACTTTTAAAAACTGAAATTGATTACCTATAACCAAACCACATATCATTTATCTTTCAATAAAGATTGCCAACAGAAATTTCTCTGTATCGAAGGAGATTTCAATGGTTTTCAAGGTGAGATAATAGCTGGAATATATTGGTGTCCGCTGACTCCGAAAAACGCGGCAGCCTTGCGTGATCGGTTACCCTGGTTGAACCCCAAACCCTTGGGGTTAGCTGTTTCCTTTGGGTTTGGCGATCGCCTGGGGTTAGCAACACCTGGACATATAGCCGCAGTTCGCAATTCCGGAATCGCCCCTGTTTTTGCTCAGCAATCCGTACGTGAGAACACCCGTACAGGACGCACCCCTCAGAATGTACTCGACGATGCCATGTGGGCCGTCTTCGAGCACGATTGGCGCGCCCCCTGGGGTGCAGATGCCGACCATGTCAAAGAGATCAGCGATTTAGCCCAATTTATCGAGGCCGGTTATACCTTTTACACTATCGATCCCAACCAATATGTGGATAACTCGGCTCACACCGATTCGAAAGAAGTTCTCCAGGTCAAAGTAAATGATCTCCCCTGGGATGAGTTGAGCGTTTCATTGGAAACGTGGTACCAACACTATGTTGAAAACCCTGTCAAGCTAGAGGGGATCACCCTCGAATTCCAGGAAGAGACTCTCTTACGGGCCGCTGCAAAATATGGACGGGCTATTACTCACATCAAGTCCATATCCGATTATCTGATAGTGAATGTCTCGCAGTTTGATTTGGAAGCTTCCGTCGATGAGACGGATACTCCTACTAGTGTAGAAGAACACTATTTCATAGCCAACGAATTGCGTAGATTAGGCGTACCGTTTGTCTCACTAGCCCCACGGTTTATCGGTAATTTTGAGAAGGGTGTTGATTATGTCGGCGACATAATCGAGTTTGAGTGCGAGCTGGAAAAGCACGCTGCGGTGATGCACGCCATCGGTGGGTATAAATTGAGTATCCACACTGGCTCCGATAAGTTCAGTATTTATCCCAGTATCGCGGCTCAAGCTAAAAATAAGGCTCACGTCAAAACTGCCGGGACGAGTTATTTGGAAGCCCTGCGAGTGATCGCAGTAGTTGATCAACCCTTTTTCCGCGAAATCCTGGATTTTTCTCGTGGATGTTACGAAACGGATAAGACCACCTATCATGTCTCGGGAAAACTAGAACGAGTTTCTGAAGCCGATGATTTGTCCGATGCAGACATCCTAAACATCTTCGACCAATTCGACACCCGGCAAGTGCTGCATGTCACCTTTGGTTCAGTGCTGGATCACTATGGAACCGAGTTGAAAGCGTTATTAGGCGACCATATAGATTTATATGAAGAATTTCTACAAGCCCATTTTAAACACCATTTGGACCCGTTTGTGGATATTAAAGTTTGATTTATTGGAACCAATATGAAAAAAACAGAAATCATCCTACACCGTGACTATCAGATTGGAACAGTAGACCCTCGAATTTTTGGCGGCTTCCTGGAGCACATGGGCCGCGCTATTTATGAGGGCGTCTACGACCCTGAATATGCTCACGCCGATGCCGATGGGTTCCGCACTGACGTTTTAGATGCCTTGCGACCGATGCGTTATACAACCATGCGCTATCCTGGCGGGAACTTTGCTTCCGGCTATCACTGGGTAGACGGTATCGGTCCCAAGGATCAGCGACCTACTAAACGCGACCTAGCCTGGCAAAGCCTGGAGCCCAACCAGTTTGGTACTGATGAATTTGTCAAGCTGTCCCGACTGATTGGCTGGACCCCAATGATGACAGTCAACTTGGGAACCGGCACTCCCGAAGAAGCCCGCAACTGGGTGGAATACTGCAACAGCCCTGGCGGGAGCTATTACGCTGATTTGCGGGTGGCCAACGGTAATCCTGATCCCTATGGTCTTAAGTTGTGGTGTTTGGGCAACGAAATGGACGGGTCCTGGCAACTTGGGCATGTCCCCGCCGATCAATATGCCATACGTGCTCAGCAGGCGGCTAAGTTGATGAAAGATGTCGACCCTAACTTGGAATTAGTAGCCTGTGGATCGTGCGCACCCGATTTACCCACCTATATGGATTGGGATCGGACGGTCTTGGAATACGTGGGCGATTACGCCGATTTCGTCAGCCTGCACCGCTATGTAGGTAATCCTGCCGGTGATACGGCGGATTATCTAGCGATCACCAATGCCATCGATCAACAAATTGAAGAAATGGACGCGGTGTGCCGCTTTGTTCAGGCTCGCAACCGCAGCAAGAGACGCGCCTACCTGTGTTTTGATGAATGGAACGTTTGGTACCGGGCGCGGGAAGCCCAGCACATGGACGGCCGCGGTGCTTTCGCCCCACACCTGATCGAGGAAAAATACAATCTGGAAGATGCTCTAGTAGTGGCTGGGTTTTTGAACAGTTTTATTCGTCACGCAGATGTGCTCAAGATCGCCAATATTGCCCAGATTGTCAATGTGATCGCCCCAATTTTGACACGCGGTGACGAAATACTCTTGCAAACGATTTATTATCCATTTGTGATGTATTCTCAACGGCGAGAAGGGATATCGCTACAGCCAGTGGTCAAGGGGCCGGGTTATGAGAGCGAAAACTACGGTTATGTGAGTGATATTGACATCAGCGCGATTTTGGGTGATGGGGTTTTGAATATCTTCGCTGTCAATCGCAATCTCGAAGAGACAGCGCTGGTCAAAATCCAACATCCTGGCGGTGAAATCCGTAGTGTGAAATCTGCTGAAATTGTGACTGGTGTGAACCCCAGCGACAGCAATACATATGAACAACCAAACTTGATTACCAACCAACCTTACTTGGCAGCTAAAATTAAAGGTGGTGTAGCCCAACTTGAAATTCCTAAAATCTCATTTGTCGCAATTACATTTGAAGTCAGGTGAATTTGAGTGTAATTGGCCTGACTTGCGTATGGAGCCTTGGGATAACATTACCCTTACAAAGGTGATGACGGAAATTAAGTAAGTGATATCAGATACATACAACACATAGAGCTTCACGTTTTGATGGTAAAATCATATCGAGTTAGCTTGAATCCCAAGTTATAAATCCACCCCGAATTGTAGACCGCCGGGTTCAACTTTTGAGCAGGTTTGTCGGTCTAAAGTTAGAGTCTACAGGACTAAAACCATAACCTGAAGGTCACAAGTTCGGGTCCTGGCCCCGCTACTCTAGAAAAAAAGACACCATTTCGGTGTCTTTTTTAGTTTTCAACCTCGCTAATCCATTGGCGAAATAGGGCGGGCCACATAAATTCATTCGGGTAGTATGTTTGTAATAATCGCTGAACAGCAATAAAACTTTCAACCCAATCTAACCATTCCCTTTTGGTTTCACTTTGTGTTTTCAGATCACTAATTTCAATGAATTGACCAAATGTGCCCCATGAAAGAGCAATAAATTCGCCTCCTAATTCTAGTATTCGATCTAAATCTACGACAGTGGAAAAAAGTGTTCGTTCACTAAAATTGGATTCTAGTTTACGAATTCCAACATGAGATAATTCGACAAACTTACTAACATAACGTAACGATGCAGCATGTGATTTTCGGGATCGGTATAAGAATGCTCCCAAATCGTTCGGAATAAGCAATCCATCTCGGGCTGCGGCGCTTCTTAAAGTCTCTAAACGGATTTCAAAAATATAATCTCGTGGTGAAGAGAATATGCTAGGTTGCCGTATAATCTCATTTATTGAGAAGTCAACTCCTAGTTCTTGTGGGGGGTTTTGATTGTATGTAAAGTAGAATTGATTAAAATTCTGGATTACTCGCGCCCGATTCTCAATTGAAAGTTGTGAAAAACGGGCGAGATCTGCTAAATACAAAGTAGAAAACCGGTAATCCGTAATTTTTTTGAAGTAATTTTCGGGGTCTGGGGTATTAGAGGGGATCAATCCCAAATCTATCAAATTTTCAAACGGAATCTCCATAGCATTAAAAATCTTCCGCAAAAACAATGCCGTTGCTGCTGAGTGTTGATTTTCTACACGGCTGATCGATGCATGGCTAATACCTGCTCGTCGTGACAGTTCGAGTATTGTAATGTTTTGATCTTTTCTTTGCTGTTTTAACCATTTTCCGATAACAATAGATAAATTTTCCATGCCAAATCTTTTCCTTGCAAATATTACTTAGTAGTAGTAAAATGATCTGGTAACTATACGTACAATTAACTCTCCGCTAACACTATTTATAGACGATGACACGCTGTAACTAATGAATCTCATAAAGTGTAGATAATTTATTCCGGATTCAGTATGACAATTCAAAATCTTAATAAAGGGCGTCTAAATGGTCGGCAACGAATGCGTCTTTTGAAACTTCTAGATATGGAATACACACCTGCCGAACTTGCTGATGAAATAGGCTTTCGACGGAGGCAAATTTATAGAGTATATCGAAAGCTTCCAGACTTTCCATGTAGAGTAGATGATGCAAAACATCTTTGGATCAATGGTGCCGCTTTTCGGGACTGGTACCGGTATTCGTATCCAAAAATTATCCTTGGTAAAAATGAAGTCTATTGTCTGACTTGTCGCTCAGGTGTTGAAATGGTAAATCCAACACGCCACGTCAAAAATGGCCTGAGCCGCCTTGTTTCCTATTGTTCACAATGTGGTCGAAAAGTCGTTAAATTTACATTCAAGGAAAAACGAATATAGAATTCTAGTCATGCCAATCCTTCGTGAAAACAAAAGTTTAGTTGATGAATACTTGGCAATCCGACATTGGGAGGTGGGGCAGCGTTCGATCGCTATAGAGAAGACTCACTTGCTACTTCTTCTAGAATACGCGGCAGAAACGGCTTTTCATAAGCTACCATTTAAACAACCATCATTTACCGAACACATAAAAATGCCTGGTAAGCGCAGAGATGGGAAAGAAGGCATTCATTCTCCTGAATATCAACGTAAAGCGTTGTCTTCAACTCGACATTTCTTTGAGTGGTTGAAAGATGAAAAAGAAGCGTATTCTACGATTTCAACCCGATGGATAAAATCTTTGAAAATAAAACCGCTACCAAATAAACCAAAACAGAAATATTACTCACTGGATGAAATTATTCAAATTGCCAACACACCAGTAGCTTCATTAAATGAAGAACGAATCCGCGCAGCGTGTGCGTTTCTTTTTTTGTCAGGGATGCGCATTGGCGCATTTTTGACGCTTCCCATTTTGGCTGTGAACATCTCTGAGTTGACAGTAAAACAGTGGCCATCTCTTGGTGTTCATACAAAATTAGGTAAGAAAGCCACCACTAGGCTTTTGAATGTGCCAGAGTATCAATGTTTGATCAGTATCGTTACTGCTTGGGATTCAAAAGTTAGGGAGATCATGTCTCCAGCAGGTATGTGGTTTGCACCCATATCGCCTCAAACTGGAAAGCTAGACCCACACCAAAAAATTGGTAAATGTCGTCAACCTGGGTTTCGTGCTGACTTAGTATCGTTCTTAGAAAAGGCTGGAATAGAATATAAAAGCGCTCATAAATTTCGGCACAAGCATATCCGTTATTTACGCGATAGAGCCACAACGATGCGTGATCTTGAAGCAATTGCAAAAAACGCCATGCAAACTGTAGAGACAATGCTCAAGTATGGAGAATTGGGGGAAAGGGATGCACTGGATATTGTACACACGCTGTGCAATCAAGCCCCCACTCAAATATCGCAAAAACGGAATAATGAAGAGAATACAGCTATTCTTATGGCTGCAGCACAACTTCTGAACCAACTAGCAGAGGAGCGTAATCATGGTTTACGCTAATCACCATCAAAATTACTCAGAAACAAGACCCAAAAAATGGGTGTGTGGGCCCAGCTGGGATCGAACCAGCGACCAAACGGTTATGAGCCGTCCGCTCTGCCACTGAGCTATGGGCCCAAGAAGATGAAAGTGGTTAGCTGGTAGTGGTCAGCATGTACTGATCACTGCCCACTAACCACCGATCACTTCTCTGAGCGGGTGACGGGATTCGAACCCGTGAATGTCAGCTTGGAAGGCTGATGCCTTACCACTTGGCGACA
>CAYVQU010000120.1:0-16246 GCA_964453155.1 uncultured Anaerolineales bacterium
TCTGCGGTGATTTCTCGTAATTGAACGGTCGCTTGGGGGGTAATTGGGGTTGAGTTAGACATCTGCTTCTCCGAGTTAGCAATTTCGAGAATTATACCCGTACTCGGCGGTATAATTGCTCGAGTAGTTTTCTGAATGACCATGCTGTCAGGAGCCCAATATGCCCGCTAAATTAAAGATCGCGTTTATTGCCTCTGAAAGTGTTCCTTACGCTAAAACCGGTGGTCTGGCCGATGTGGTCGGGGCGCTGCCGGGAGCCTTGCAACAGTTAGGGCACGAAGTGATTATCATCATGCCCTTGTATCGGAGCATCGATCGGAATAAATTCGCCGTAAAGCCATTTTTAAATCCAATGGGCGTCTGGATGGGAGATACTGAAGAATGGTGCACCGTGCATCAGGCGAGTAATCCTGCCGGGGTCCCAGTGTATTTTATTGAATTCGCAAATTATTTCGACCGCGATGGAATTTATCATGATGCTGCCTTCAATGATTTTGAGGATAACCCTCGCCGATATGCATTTTTATCTCGGGCCGGATTGCAGTTGTGTAAGGATATCGGATTTCAACCCGATATTGTCCACGTCCACGACTGGCAATCCGCATTAGCCTCCGCCTACCTCAAAATCTGGCATTGGGATGATTCTGCATTGGGCCAGACGGCTAGTGTTTTGACAATCCATAATATTGGTTACCAGGGCAAATATGGGGCGGAACATTATGCCTACACCGGCCTCCAGGAGGGAAACTTTACGCCCGATAAATTTGAAGATTTTGGGGGGATGAATTATCTCAAAGGTGGGATTCATTATGCCGATATGGTCACAACCGTCAGCCCCAATTATGGTACCGAAACGCTCGGACCGATTGGTGGTCAAGGTCTGGCATCATATTTAAGTGCCAAAGGTGATAGCTATGTCGGGATATTGAATGGCATCGATTACACCGATTGGGACCCGGCAGTTGATCAACTGATCCCGGCCAACTATTCCCCCGCAGATTTAGCCGGCAAAGCCGAATGTAAACAGCAATTGCAGGCTCGTTTTAATCTGGATATCAGCCCTGAGGTGCCCATCGTCGGCGTGGTTTCTCGGTTTGCCCAGCAAAAGGGGCTGGATTTGTTGGCTGGGGCAGTCGAAGCTATGGCCAATAACATGTATGTCCAATTTGTGATATTGGGCTCTGGGGATAATAGTTTGGAACAATTTTTTGGTGAATTACCCAACCGGTTTGGGGGGCGGATTGGGAGTTATATTGGCTACAATAATGAATTGGCTCACTGGATTGAAGCCGGCTCCGATTTCTTTCTGATGCCCTCACGGTATGAACCCTGTGGCCTCAATCAAATATATTCATTGAAATATGGTACTTTACCCATCGTACGGGCTACCGGTGGCTTGGATGATACCGTTCAGCAATATGATGAGAATGCAGGTTCCGGCACGGGGTTCAAATTTGATGAAATTAGTGCCCATGCGGTTTATTATGCTGTCGGCTGGGCAGTGAGCACTTACTATGATCGGCCCCCTCACATCGCTCAAATGCAGCAAACGGCCATGCAAGAAAATTACTCTTGGGAAAAAAGTGCCCGCGCTTATGTTGATGTTTATCATCAGGCCCTAATAAATAAACAGGGGTTGGGATGAACCGGGGTTTATTATATGGTTTTATGGCCTATTTCATTTGGGGGGTTTTGCCAATCTATTGGAAACAAATTCAAGACGTACCGGCCCTTGAAATTATCAGCCATCGGATGGCTTGGTCGTTTTTCTTCACTGCTGGCTTGATTGCCCTTCGCCAAGAGTTTTCCCAGATCCGCCAACTGCTGCATCAACCCAAAACTCTCTTGACCTTTTTTATTTCAGCCCTGCTATTGGTGTTGAATTGGCTCGTTTATATCTGGGCCGTAAATGCAGGATATATTGTCGATGCCAGTTTAGGGTATTTCATCAACCCTTTGGTCAACGTGCTCCTGGGTGTCGTCTTCTTGCGTGAAAAGCTTCGCAGCTGGCAGTGGATTTCAGTCGGGATTGCTGCTGTTGGCGTATTGTACTTGGCGATCAGTTATGGGGTAATTCCTTGGATTGGTTTGACATTGGCATTGACTTTTGGGTTTTATGGCTTTATCCGGAAGAAAGTGACACAAAATTCAAGCCACGGGTTTTTTCTGGAGACCGGTTTCATATTCATCCCAGCGTTAGCCTATCTCTTTTACCTGGAATTTCAGGGAGTCGGCGCTTTTGGGCATTTGTCCTTCTTTGAGAATTCGCTGTTGACTCTCACGGGTGTGATTACCGCCATCCCATTAGTGATGTTTGGATTCGCGGCTCAAAATGTCAACCTGTCTACCCTGGGTTTTATGCAATATATCGCCCCAACATTGCAATTCCTCATTGGTGTTTTGGTTTATGCCGAAGACTTTTCCAGTAACCGCATCATCGGGTTTAGCGTGATATGGTTGGCATTGTTAGTCTATTCCATCGAAGGCGGCTGGATGAATCGAAAAACCCAACAGTTTGCCCCCGCCGACTGATTTAGTATTCCAGCGTAAAGTTTAAAAATAGAGAGTAACCCAGACCCCAGGGGTTTTCGGATACAGCGTTAACCATCCAAGCTGAGATGCAATAAACCAAGTTCGATCATCAAAAAATCCCCGGAAACCCCTGGGGTCTCTGAATAGCACTGTAATATTCGTCTTCCAAAAATATTAGAGATAGCATAACTACTCAGGTCAAGCACCCTGAGCGGAGCGCCGGCAGTGTTCTTCGACTGCATTTCATTCCGCTCAGAATGCTGCCGGCGGGTAGTCGAAGGGTAGCTGAGTAGTTACAGATACCGTAAATATTGCTCGGGATTATTCAGGATATCGCGGGTCAGGGTGACGTGCTCCAAATCCTCCCACCTGACTTTCTGGAGGCTTCCGCCGTCAAACGAAAGAATCTCAGCCCCCGGATAAGCCATCAAGATTGGAGAATGGGTAGCGATGATCAGTTGAGCGTCTTGAGCCACAACTTCCTTCAGGAGTGACAGAAATCCTAATTGTCTTAGAGGCGATAAAGCCGCTTCGGGTTCATCAAGCAGATACAAGCCCCCCGGCACAAATCGCCCCTGAAACAACTCCAGATAACTTTCACCGTGAGATTTAGTATCTAACCCCTCCCCGTAGCGATTTTGAATATCACTTAATTCCCTGGCAAATGCCATCCGAGTTTGACCTTGCGCGAATTTAGAACGATGGGCATTCTCACGATCGACCCGTTCTAAGTCCTGCTCCAAATCAGCCCGAGTTTGGGCGACTTGTTTGACATACCCGAAGAAATCCTCCGCCCGTAGAAAAAATCCCCGTTGGGTGCGTTGATGCCAGGTTAATTTCATCCATTTAGCCAATACCCGAATTTGTTTCAAAGTCGGGTCGGTTTTAACGCTTTCACTGCCAATCGTAATAGACCCTACAGAACACGCGATCGCCTCCAGGAGGGTAGATTTCCCACAGCCATTCTCTCCAACCAAAAATGTCACGGGGCTGGAAAATTCCAGTGGTTCCCAGTTTTGAATGATGGGAATTTTAAATGGAAAAATATCACGGTTCCCAAAATCTCGAATTTCGATCTGGCGTAAATGGATCATAGTTACTTGAGTAGGAACACCAGTCCCATCAGGACTGGTGTTCCTGACCAGTTATGATTGACAACTCGGGCAAATATAACACGCCCCGCCTAGATACGATATCTTTTTAATCTCAGTCCCGCAGTTGATACACGGGGTCTCTTTGGTCTTACTATCCATCAAGCGGATATAGCCGCCCTTATTCCCAAAGTGATCGGTTTCATCATAGCGCCCGCCAAGCCTGATGGCCTCTGCCAACGTTGAATTGATTGCCGCGAACAGGTTTTCCCGCTCCTCAGGAGTGATATCCATCACCTTTCGTTTCGGACTGATCCGAGCATGAAACAAAATATCTTGCACGATGGCGTTTCCCAACCCAGCAATATGATTGGGCATCACAAACCCGGTCGCCACCAAAAACCCCTTCACGCCCTTAGACGTTTTCTCAGGATACTCGTCCATCATTTTGTTGAGCCGCTCTAGGGTGAATTCTGAACTGAGCGGTTCCACCCCGGTTTCGTCATGGGGTTTGCCATTAAATTCGGAATCGTTCAGCAGCTTGACCCCACCCCACATCTGAAGCGCATATGTCATCGCTGATCCATCTTCAAATTCCCAAAACAGATGGTAATTTTTGGGTAACTTTTCTCCAGGGGCGTGATACAAAATCTTCCCACCCGCATCCCACCACCCCAGCATGTGCGATCCCAAATACAGGTAAATCGAGCGCCCAAAACTACTGACGCCCGCCACCGTTAACCCTAGCAATGTCTGCTCATAGACCTCGTCAGGATGGTTGAGCCACAGGAATTTGTGGGTTTTGTTTCCTCGTCCAAACTTGGCAATCGTTTTCCCGGTTAGGGTTTCATGCATTTGCTGTGATATCGTCCGAGCCTCAGGCATTTCGATCATAATTCACCTCCGGTGATTGGTAATTGGGTGAATGGGTAACAAGGTAACTTGGGAGTATCGACACCTATTTACCTTTTTTCCCAATTCCTTCTACCAGCATCTCCTTCAAAAACTGCCCCGTATGACTCTCTTCCACCTCCGCCACCTCCTCCGGCGTCCCCGCCGCGACGATGTAACCGCCCTTCTCGCCGCCCTTGGGTCCGAGATCGATGATCCAGTCGGCGGTACGGACCACGTCCAGGTTATGTTCGATGACGATGACGGTGTTCCCCGCATCCGTCAGTCGGTGGAGGACGTCCAGCAGGCGTTGGATGTCGGCGAAGTGCAGACCTGTGGTCGGTTCGTCGAGGATGTAAACCGTCTTCCCGGTGGCCACTCGGCTCAACTCTTTGGCCAGTTTGACCCGTTGGGCCTCGCCGCCGCTCAAGGTAAGAGCCGATTGCCCCAGCTTGATGTAATTTAGCCCGACATCATGTAGGGTTTGGAGAATCCGCCGGATCTTAGGGTGGTTCTTGAAGAAAGTCAGGGCTTCCTGAACATCCATGTCCAGGACTTCGGCGATATTTTTGTCTTTGTAGGTGACTGCCAGCGTTTGGCGGTTGAAACGGGTGCCGTCACAGGTCCGGCATTTGACCCATACATCGGCCAGGAAGTGCATCTCCACCTTCTTGAACCCATACCCCTTGCACTCCTCGCAGCGGCCACCCTTCACGTTGAAACTAAACCGTCCGGCTTGAAAACCCAGGGCTTTCGATTCGGGTGTTTCGGCGAACACTTTGCGAATTTCGCTTAGTACACCGACATATGTGCCCGGATTCGAGCGCGGGTTGCGCCCAATGGGGTCTTGGGTGATGTTGATGACTTTGTCGAGTTGGTCAAGACCCTCCAGGCTGTCGTGGGGGCCGGGGGTCGCGACCTGGGCATTGTGCAGCACCCGGGATAGGGCGGGATGTAGGGTTTGGCCGATCAGACTACTCTTACCGGAACCGGAGACTCCTGTCACAGTGATCAGGGTCCCTAAGGGGAACTGGGCCTCTACGGATTTCAAATTGTGGAGGGTAGCGCCATTGATGGTTAGCCACCCCGCAGGGTTACGCCGCTGCCGGCCGTTGGGCGGGGATACTCGCAAGGCTCCCGAAAGATACTGTCCTGTCAAGGATTCGGGATTCCCCTCGATCTCCTCTGGGGTTCCCGCCGCGACCAGTTCGCCCCCCATCATCCCCGGACCAGGTCCGAGGTCAAGGATCCAATCGGCGGCCTGCATCGTGGCCTCGTCGTGTTCCACCACCAAAACCGTGTTACCCTGATCCCGCAGATGGATGAGGGTATCCAACAAGGCCCGGTGATCCCGCGTGTGCAGCCCAATGGAGGGTTCATCGAGGATGTACATGACACCCACTAGCCCGCTGCCAATCTGCGAGGCCAGCCGAATACGCTGCCCCTCACCACCTGAGAGGGTTGGCGCGGGGCGATCGAGGGTCAAATAGTGCAAGCCCACATTGCGCAGGAACCCGATCCGTTCGCGAATCTCTTTGATGAGTTCGATCCCGATTTCGAGTTGTTCATTGGAGAGTTGATTGGTGAGGCCACTGACCCAATCGTGGATGTTTTCGATACTCCAGGAAGTCAGGTTGGGCAGCCGTTTGTCGGCGATGGTCACGAACCGGGCCTCGGGGTTCAGGCGTTCACCCTCGCATTTTGGACAGGGCAACTGGCCCATGAAGGACATATAGTGCCGCCGAGTGTACTCCGACTTGGTCTGCCGGAACAGGCGGGTGATGTGATGGATCGCACCCTGCGATGGTCGGTGACTCTGCCCGCTCCAGGAACCATCTGGTGATTCGTATTCGAAATGGAATTTGACCTCCCCGGAACCGTACAGAATCACATCCTGAAACTCCTGCGAGAGTTCATTCCAGGGCAGATTGATGTCCTCACCGTAATGATCGGCCATCATTTTGAGATGCCGGGCCCGATACTGGCTACCCTTCTTCTTATTGACATTCCCAAACCAACGCGAGGCTCCATCCAGGAGTGAAAGATGAGGTTTATCGACGATCATGTTTGGATCGATCTGCAGCCGGACACCCAAGCCATTGCACTCGTCACACATCCCCAAAGGGGAGTTAAAACTGAACAGGTGGGGCTCCAACTTCGGGAAACTGATATCACACTCCGGGCAGGCATTATCTTCACTCAACGTGATTTCATCCTCCCCCAGGTCCACGATCAAGATGCCCTTACCAGCCCTCAGCGTTGTCTCAACCGAATCCATCAACATGGTTTGAAATCCATCCCTATCCCCAACCCCCTGTCCATTGCTCCCTGTCTGGGGGGTAACCAGCCGATCAATCACCAACTCGATATTGTGCTTCTTCTGCTTCTCTAGCTCCGGAATCCCTTCGAGCAGATCAACGTTTTCACCGTCCACCCGCGCTCGGGCGTAGCCATCTTTGCTGGCTTGTTTCAACTGAGTCTTGAAGGTGCCCTTGCGGTTGCGGGCGATGGGCGCCAGCAACCTGAATCGAGTCCCTGCGGGAAGTTTGGTGAGTTGATTGGTGATCTGCTGGGCCGATTGGGGGACGACGGCCCGGCCGCATTGCGGGCAGTGGGGCGTGCCGACCCGGGCGTACAACACCCGCAAGTAGTCAAGAATCTCGGTGACGGTGCCCACCGTAGAGCGCGGGTTGCGGCTGATGGTCTTCTGTTCGATGGCGATCGCCGGACTTAACCCAGTGATCTGATCGACTTGAGGTTTCTCCATCTGGTGCATGAACTGCCGGGCAAAGGATGAGAGACTCTCTACATACCGCCGCTGCCCTTCGGCATAGATCGTATCAAATGCCAATGACGACTTCCCGCTGCCGCTGACTCCGGTGACAACGACCATCTTATGCCGTGGAATCCGCACAGTGATGTTCTTCAAATTATGCTGCCGCGCCCCGCGCACGATAATGTCATCGAGGCCGGGAGGCAGGGAAGACTGCTGGACGTATGAGGGGTGATCCAGGGGGAGATCATCGTTTTCTTGCAACGTGATCCGTGAAGCGTGAGGCATGTCACGTGTCACGCTTTCACGTTGCACGTCTGCCATTTCTTCCAGACGATCTATTCCCGAAGGTTTCAACTCATCCGTCCGCGCCATTTCCACGTCCCCGATGATCCCGAGTTGGCGGAGCTTGGTGTAGATGCGTTTGGTGCGGGGCATCTCATCGAAATATGTGCGCAGCTCAGCGAAATTTTCGTCGGGGATCGCGCTAAATTCGGCCACTTTGTCGAGTGACGCTTTGTCGGCCGGAGTCAATTTGGATTCAGACTTGAGATGGAGGTCGTCCCAGTAGTCGAAGAGACCGAGTTCCCAGCTGTTGAGGGCCTGGAAGTCGTGGAGCAGGTTGCCCCGGATGCAGGGGAAACCTTTCCAACGGCCGGAGTAGCGGAAGAGATCGGGGCGGACTTTGCCTTCCCGGGCCAGTTGCCAGGCCGAGCCGGCAATGTAGAAATCCTCGTCGGGCCGCAGGTCGTGGAGGTTGCAACCATCTTTTACCGGGATCATCCCAACGGGGACGCCGCCGACATCAGGATCGGCTAACACCCAGCGGTCCAGGGTTTCATTCCAGTATTCGGTCACCCAGTGATCCGATTTGAACTTGCTTTCTTTCCCTAAGTATTCAGCAAACCCAACCCGCATTCGGGCCGGAATGCCTTTATGGCGGAGGAGCGAGACGAGGAAGACGGCGAAATCCCGGCACATCCCGACTTGTTTTTCCTTGGGCTCGCGTTCCATGGTCAATGGCGACGGATCAAGTTCCATCATCCGCCCCAGGCGCTGCTGCATGGTGCGGAGATGCTGTTCGCCGCGGCTCTCACGGGTTAGGGTGACGCCGAACTGCTTCACAGCCAGGCGGTGGATCAGTTGATTTTGTATGACGGCGATCAATTCATGGAGACCGTCGGGAAGGTCATCATAGAGATAGGCAAATTCACCAGGATCGGTGATGGGGGAGTGTTGGCGGTAAAAATTAAGAATGGTGGGGTTCATTTTTTCTCCGTGTGAAAAATGGCACATTCGTTCTAATATTATATCATTTAGCACTGCTTACGGTTCAATTTTGAATCTTAAATCATTGGTCATCACCCCCTCTTAATCCCCAACTTAAAATAAAAACCCCGGATTTGAAAATAAAAAATCCGGGGCTAAATCTATCTGCCAGGTTCTTCGTAACGGCCGAAGAAGTATATTGTTGGGTATGCCTAGGTACCGGCAAGCTTCACGCTCCTAGTGAGAAGTGGAGCGATTGTACCGTGGTGAAATTTAGGTGTCAAGCGAATACGATTTGATAAATTCAATCAGGGTAGCGAGCAAATTGTCAAATACCGCTAACCGGGCGACTTCATAGCCATGACTATTCTCACGGACGTGACCAATACAGGCGATTTTGGGAATTCCAAGACCATAGGCAGCTAGGCTGGCATCACTGGCGGCGCCATCATAAACGGCTTTTTGGAGCTGAGTTCCAGCCGCCAAGGCTGCTTGAGAAAAAGAACGCACCAACGTTGGATCATACTGGGCAAGGCGGTCTTTGGTCCATATACCAGGGCGGCCATCTAATTCCAATGGTGCTCCCGGTGGAATCGGGCAGCCATCGATGGAGATAAAAATATCCGGATTGAGTGAACGAGTCAAATATTTGGCGCCATGACCACCAATTTCTTCTTGGGTCGTAAATGCAATCACAAATGGATTGTTGGGTTGGATATTCTCTTCTTTGAGTGTGGTCAATAGCCGTAGGAGTGTGACGCACCCCATGCGGTCGTCAAATGTCCAAGCTCCAACGAGGGGGTCATTTTCAGGTCCGAAAATTACCGGCCCGCGCCGTTCTCGGGTGGGGAGGACCGCCACTCCGGGACGGATACCAGCATTTTCGAGTTCTTTTGGAGACAAGCCAGTCAAGATATGGACATCATCCCAGGTGATTGTTTTTTCGGCGGCCTTGGGCGTGTGGGTGGATCCCATCGAGAGAACGCCTTGAATAGTGGCTGTGTCTCCAAAAATATCTACTGCGCCTTCGCCCAACTTCCAGGGGTGCAGTCCCCCAGATTTGGTGACGTGGAGTTTACCATCAGGTTGAATGTTGGTCACAACCATCCCAATTTCATCCATATGGCTGGCATAAACAATCAGTCCTGAATTTGGGTTTTGGCCGGGGATGAAAACTTGCACATTTCCCGCCGGATCAGTTGTGTGCGCATAGTCAATTTGATCAAGGCGTTTGCGGATCAAATCGGCCAGTTGGCTCTCACTCCCAGAGAGTGAAGGTACTAAAAGTTCAGAAAATATTTCCAGTGTGGGGTGTTGGTTCTTTGTCATTTTTCTCCAATCTAAAAAGACGGTCACTTGGCAAGTTGACCGTCTTTTTAGATGTTGTCTTATTTTTCTTGCCTAGAAGCCAAAATTCGTTCAGCTAATAGCAGGATGAAGGCTGAGAAAACCCCCAATCCCAGGATGATGTAGAAAATGGTAAACAATTTTGTGCCTGGTTTCGTTGGCGATAAATCCCCATACCCTACAGTAGTCAGCGTGATGACCGTGAAGTACAGCGCGTCCAGCCAATGCCAGCCTTCGAATCGAGCGTAAAACCAGGTGCCAATGCCGATGAGTCCCAATACGCTGCTGAGAAGGGCTCTGAATTCAGGTTCTTGTAGTCCTCCCCAGATCGCTTTAGCAAACCGCACAAAAACTAAGATGAAAGCGCCCATTTTCTAGAGCGAATCCCCTTCGGAAGACAGCCGAATTGTTAGAACATCACCATACACAATTCGCAATTCCCAAGGATTATTTTGGAAATGTACTGCCGGTTCAAAGACCTTAAACTCGGGCACCGGACCGCTTTCGTAGTGATAGGGCTGATCGTAATGTCCCCAGAATAGTTGATTGACGGTCAGGTGGTAAGTTACTGGGAAAGTTTCTTGGAGATGGTTGTGATTCCACAAGATGATCTTTTCAGCACCAATATTGGTGATGCGGTGCGCACCTGTGCGGGTGATCGTTTCGAGCAAGGTTCGCAATTGTTGGTCGGTTACTGAGGGGCGGACATTGCAGAGAATATTGGGGTCAGCGATGATTTCAGGCATCCGCTCGAGCATCCCGGCTTTAGAGAACGATTCGATCTTGAAATCTTTGAAGATCCGCTGACACGTTTTCATGATGCTCTCAGCAGGATCATCTTTTTGTAGTGATAAGCCCCCTTCCTTTTGGAGGGTCAATCCAACTTTGTCGCTAGGGGAGACATCGATGTCGATGGGTACAGTCAAAGAGTTGGTTTG
Organism: uncultured Anaerolineales bacterium; assembly: GCA_964453155.1. Classification (GTDB taxonomy): domain Bacteria; phylum Chloroflexota; class Anaerolineae; order Anaerolineales; family UBA11858; genus CAYVQU01. Next base: position 10,842 of record CAYVQU010000120.1, read on the forward strand.
GGCGTCATATTCGGGGAAAATGAGATATGGCTGCTGATTGATATTCAACAAGCAGGTATCGGGTTCAGCGATTCCCCAGAATTTGAGTTCATAGGTCCGAATATAGGGGCTTTGGGCCAAGTCACCTTTGACCGGATTGATCGTGAATTCGGCTTTATCAGCTTCCCAAACCAAATCGAAAGGCGTCAGTGCGTAAGCATTTTTAAGGTACGCAGTTGAATTTCCATCGTCGTCATATAATTCGAAATGGTTATTGGCTCCCGGAAATATATTGACCTTCAGGTGGGTGGGGCTTTCGACCCCGCCCCAGGTGGGCAGAGGTGCCATGGGAACAATCGCCCCTGCCTTAGCAAATAGCGGGATTTCGGACAGATCGCCGTACAGGGTATGATGTCCGCCGGGCAGGTGTTCGCCGGTGAAGAAATTAAACCAATCGCCCTCCGGTAGCCAGATTTTTTGGCGGCTCAAGCGGATATCCGTTTCTCTGGGGGTAGTGAAAGGAGCTGCGATTAGTTCGGTCCCAAAAGTATAGGTGTCAGGATTTAGGTAGGCCGGTTCACTTTCGGGTTCGAGATGATAAAGCGGTCGGATGGGGGCCAGGGTGTCGTGATGATCGCGCCATGACATTGTGTAGAGATAGGGGATAAAGGCGTGCCGCAAACGCATTGCATAGCTGGTAAGCCGCGCGATTTCAGCATCATAGCCCCATGGTCGCCGTTCGTGGAAGGGGTTGTTGGTGCAATGTAGCCGAAAAATTGGGCTCAGCACCCCATACTGCACCCAGCGGGTGTACAACTCGGGGTCTTCGATCCCGCTCATGTGGCCGCCAATATCGTGACTCCACCAGCCATAGCTGACATTGGCCGCAGTGGCCGTAAAATAAGGCTGGAAAGCCAGTGTTTCCCACGAAACGACAGTATCTCCAGAAAATCCAATTGGGTAGCGATGATTGCCCAGACCACTCCACCGCGAGAAGATGAATGGACGTTTTTCCAAAGCCTCTGGGTCGTCACTTTTGGGACGGGCTAAGTCGTAAAAATGGAGGTGATTGAGCCAATAGAGCGGATCGAGGCCCTCCATTTTCGATTTTTCACCCTGCTGCCAGTCAATCCACCAGAAATCCAGCCCATCGGCCTCCTGCGGATGGTGGAGTAACTCAAAATATGAGTTCGTGAAGTTGGGGTCGGCGATATCGAAGGGGATGGGCTGCTGGCTGTTGGGGTCAATCCCCATTCGCTTGGCAAATTCAGGGTATTGTTCTTCGTGCGGATAAACACCCAGAGCAGGATGCAGGTTCAGCGCGGTTTTCAGACCCCTTTCATGGATGTGCCGGATTAAAGTCGGCGGATCGGGGAAAAGGTCGCGGTTCCAGGTGTATCCTGTCCAGCCAGATGATTCGTTGCCAGTGTCGGTGAGATGCCAGTCCATATCGATGATGAAAACCGACAAGGGTACTTCGTTATCCTGAAATTCCTGAATCAGGGCGATAATCTGGTTTTGGTTATACTTCCAGTAGCGACTCCACCAGTTCCCGAGGGCCCAGCGTGGCAGTAATGGTACCTCCCCGGTCAGTTTTCGGAAATCTTCCAAGCAGGTTTGAAAGTCGCTCCCATAGCCAAAGAAATAGAAATCCTGATATCCGTCTGGGGCATTGCGCGGGGTCAACCAGCCCGTATCATTAAAGACCAGGGTGTCGGTATCATCAACGCTTGCCCATCCGGCGCGCGATAACAGACCCGGTTCCAGATTCGCGGCGCCATGGAAATTATCTAAAGTGCGGTAAGTCCCTTTGAGATTGCCCGGGTCGGGATCGCCATATTGCCAGGTATGGTTTTTCTCCTGGATAAAAATTGCCAGTGATTCGGGGGTGAAGGGTTGACCCACGGTATAGTTCAGGATGAGATCGGGGGTTGTAATTTTTAGAATTTCAACCCGGTCGTTGGAAATCAACCCTTCGGTGGTCTGGTACAAAAAATCGGGTGGGGCATGATTGCGAAACCAAAAGGCCTGACTGGGTCGGTCCTCAAAGCGGTTGGTTGGGCTGAACTCGATCCGTAATAAGCGCGTGGTCAGCACAGTGATGCGGACATTTTCAACCTCCACAACAGCTTTGGGGTTAGGGCGAGAATCAAATTCGGGAATTAAGTGGGCTGGGATCATGGATTACTCCAATACAGACCTTGGAAAATTTTTGTTGTGTTTCAATATTTCCAAATAATTTGAGGCTTTCCTGCGGTGGTTAGTCCCTAATAAAAATTGGTGCGGCTTCAGGTTTAGGAAAGCCATTTTTCTATGGAGACACGATGTTCGCGATAATGCCAATGGGTATTGGCAGAGATGATGTATTGAATGGTGAATTGGGTCGCGCCCTCAAAGGGTAACTTGCTGAATGTGAAATTTTCATCCAATGATTCAATCAGGGTCAAAAAATCCTGATGGGCAGTTTGGAACTCAGAACGGATCACAGTTAGGGATAATTCTAAATTTTTCTCGTAAACCTGGGCGTTGAAAGCGTCTACATTTTCAAATATTTTGTCGATATAAGCCGGTAAATCGACCTTATCTCGGGCAGATTGGACGATATCGATGGCGACCCGCTCCCAGGCTGCAATGTGCGCCAGAATATCTTTGAGGGACCAATCAACTTCAACCCCAGGGGCTACCATCTGGGGGTCTTCCAAGCCCTCAAAATTGGAATCGAGTTTTTCCCGTTCGCTGCGGATCACACGCAGTAAGTCGGATTTATCGGTGGGTTGGTAATTGGTGCTCATATTGTTTCCCGAAGTGTAGGAATGCGGTTACCCACAGTAACCGCATTCTTTATTCATTACAATCCTTTTTCTACCAAAGCTTCCAAGCGATCAACGATATCAGCCAAGACCCCAAAGGCTTTCTCTACAGGTTTAGGATCGGTGAGATCGACCCCGGCAGCCTTCAGCGCGTCAAGTGGATAGACCGAATTTCCAGCACTGAGGAAACTTAAATAATCTTCGGCCGCGGCGGGGCCTTCAGCCATGACCCGATCGACCAGGGCATGCGCGCCGGAGATGCCAGTGGCGTACTGGTAGACATAGTAATTCATGTACATATGACCAAACTGGGCCCAGGTGATCCCGATACGGTCGTGTTCGAACTCGACTTCTTCGCCATACCCCTCCATGAAGAGCTCAGCACAGCGGTCCGTGTAGATTTTGGCACTGACGGGGGCACTTTTCTCAACTCGTTCGTGCATTTCGAGTTCCCACCGGGCTAAAGTCGGCATGATGAAGAAATAGCGGTGGAAATTAGACATCGCTTCTTCGATCAGGGCCAATTGGAAGGCCGGGTCGGGTTGGGTTTTGAAGAGATAGTCGCGCACCATGGCCTGATTGAAATTGGAGGCGACTTCAGCCACAAACAATGAATAACTGCCGTAAATATACGGTTGCGTCGCGCGCGTGTAATACGAATGCATCGAGTGGCCGAGTTCGTGCGCCAGGGTGCTCAAACTGAAAACATCATCATCGTAACTCATCATGATGAAGGGTTGGGTGTCATAAGAACCCCAGGAGAAAGCCCCCTGGCGTTTCCCTTTGTTCCGCGCCCGGTCCACCCACCGATTCGTGGTGCTGCCCTCTTGTAAAATTTGGACATACTCTTCTCCCAAGGGAGCCATACCGTCACAAATCCATTTCACAGCCTGATCGTAAGGCACTGCAATTTTCTCTTTGGCGAGAGGGGCTTTGATATCGTAAACGCCGAAGCTGTCATATCCCAACGCCTGGCGGCGTACTCGCCAGTATTTGTGCCAGGTCGGTAAATTCTGCTTGAAAACCTCAATTAGATTATGAAAGACTTCCAAGGGGATGTTGTTCGGTTTGAGCGAAGCTTCCAGGGTGGTCTCATATTTGCGAGTGCGAGCCCGAAATACATCGCGCTGAAAACCTTGGGTTTGAACACCAGCAATGGTGTTCTTGAAATTCAAATAGGCGTCAGCGTAGTTGTTGAAGGCGGTTTTGCGAACTTCGCGGTTTTCGTGGGTGATTAGGCCCCCGATGCTGCTTTGCCCAATTTCCATTTCAGTGCCATCGGAGCTAACTGCCGGTTTGAAGGGGAGTTCAGTATTGACCAACGATGAATATGCGGTTGGGGTGCTAAAACCCAAGGGGGCGCTAGCCATGGCCAAGACTTCTTCCACCTCGGTTGAGCGGACATGCTCAGCCTGCCTTTCTAGGTCCAAGAAATATTGTTTGAACTTGGCCATTTCTGGGACGTCTGCGACCCATTGGTTGAGTTTTTCAAACCCAATCGCCATCAATTCAGGTTCAGCAAAAGATTGAGCCGCCCCAACCTTCGACATCAGTCCTTGCCCCTGTCCAGCGCGGGCGGCATTACCCTGATTAGCCATGTCGGTTGAAATAGATAATCCAGCGTAAACCATTACTTTCATTGCCAGCTTGGAAACTTCTTCGGCCAGTTCGGCGTACTCCAAAAAAATGGCGGGGCTAGTGCCTAATTTGTCCTGGTATTCCCCTAATTTAGGAAGGTCATCTTCGACCTTTTTAAGGGCCGCTTCCCAATCATCAACCGATGGAAAAATGCTTTCTAAATTCCAAGTTTCTTCAATGGATACTTCATTTCGGGCTGGGAGGGTGGTTTGGGACATAGAATGGAATTCTCCTAAAATTGATTATAAATATGGCCGAATCATACCATCAATTCGATTAGATTTAGCAGGCTGTCAATTTTGAAATGCTGCTGTAGGTGCCGTATTGTATGCGATTAGCCGTATTCAACCCAACGCTTTTATTCACCCCCAAAGTACATAAAGTGATTGACCACAAAATCTTCCCCATTGGCTGCCACAGTCGCGTCCCATTCAATTTCAACATACGGGTCAGAAATTGATTCGTACAATCCGTAAACTACGAAATTTCCCGAATACTCCGACCATGTGACCGTAACCGTCCAACCGGCACTGGTATAGCTCGCGACAGATTCTCCCAAACCTTCTTGGGTACCAATCAACTCCCAGTCAGAAACCACCAATTCGACGATGTCTGGTTGCAGGGCCTGAACCGCGTTCAAGGCAATCGTACGCACCTGATCAGGGGAAATTTTGGATTGGGGGTCAAACCGATAGGCATAGTTTGCTTCGGTTATTCCCTGCTTGGCGGAATACCGGCCGATCCAGCGAATATAAGGTGGGGGGGTAATATAACTCAGACTAATGTCAAACGAGTCCTCAGTGGGGGTATTCCCATCGATTTCAATTAAATTGGCTGGTAGCAGGGTTAGGGTGATTTTCCAGCCCTCACTTTGGTAACCGTAAGTCGCCAATGTTTGGGTCTCGGGCTGGGGGACGGGTTCCCAATTTAATTGTTGGAGGTGAGGGCCTAATTCGGAATTGTAATTTTCTAGTAAAT
>CAYVQU010000121.1:0-16232 GCA_964453155.1 uncultured Anaerolineales bacterium
TGTCTTTTTTCGCTTTCAACCTGATAAACTCATCCTACATGTAGGGTAGTGAAAACCCGGCATCTTATTGACGCCGGGGTGAGTATGCTAGGCCTGTTCAGCTTCGGCTTCAAGCTTGGCTTCCTTACGGGCTTTGAAATATTCAAAAACCGGCGGGAGCAGCGAGATGAAGATGATGGCGAAGATCACCAATTCGAAGTTTTTCTGGACGAAAGGCAAATTCCCGAAGAAATAACCCAAAAAGGTGAAGATTCCGACCCAGATAATGCCACCGAATACATTGTAGCTGATGAACTTGGAATAAGTCATCGAACCAACCCCTGCGATGAAAGGCGCAAAGGTGCGGATAATGGGTACAAAGCGGGCCAAAATGATGGTCTTGCCGCCGTGTTTCTCATAGAAGGCATGGGTTTTATCCATGTACTCCTTCTTGAGCCAGCGGATATTGCCAGAAAAAGCGCGTTCGCCAACGTAGTTGCCAATCCAGTAATTGATGGTGTCGCCAATAATCGCAGCTACGGTCAGCAGACCGAACAATACCCAGGGATCAAGTGATCCCAAAGCGGCGAAACTGCCCGCGGCAAACAACAGGGAATCGCCCGGCAAGAACGGGGTCACAACAAAGCCGGTTTCCATGAAGATGATCAGGAACAGGATGGCGTAGGTCCAGGTGCCATAATCGGCAATGATGGTGGCCAGATGTTCATCCAGATGCAGGATGAAATCGATTAGAAAAGTGATAATTTCCATTTAGACTTCCTCTATGTTTATAGTACCAGCCAAATTAGGCTGTGGATTTATTGGTTGGCTGTCAACCCAGGGGCCAAAACAGCGGGCCGAATTATACCCTATGATGGTGCTATATAGCCTATCTCAGGTTACGATTACATCCCAAAAGCAGGATAAATCCCCCAATAACCAATATAATGAACCCCAGTGGGGCCGCAGTGCCAATATTGATCAGACTTTGGGGATAATTGGTGTCGGCCGGTAAAAATTCAGGGATGATTGACAAAATTACCAAACCATTCCATAGTCCATGAATGACGACCGCCGTTAAAAAGGTCACCGCCAACCGGATATAACGATTTTCGGTCCAGGCCAGGGCCAGGGCCCAGCCCGTCAACCCCGTGGTCAGAATGTGGATCATCGTCGTTCCTAACCGGGCCAGGATAACGAAACTCCACTCTTCTCCGGAGCTGGCTGAGAGCGTGAAATTTTCGAACAAGGCGAATCCGGCCCCGCTGAGAACCCCCGCGGCAAACCCTTGCACCGGGGTTGGTTTGCGCCCCACCAATAGCCACACCCCAATCGGTTTGAATAGCTCTTCAACCAAGGGAACCAAAACTGCCCCCATGATCAGCCCCGCATACATTGTTATGGGACGGTTCAAGAGGGGTTCAAAGAATGCGATGATTTGGTCAGGAGGTAAATCGGGGTTGTTGATTATTTCTTCGGAGAAATTCATCAGGTCGGCAGCAAAAAGAGGATCTTGAGACAAATAGCCCATTCCCAGGATAGCTACCAGAAGGACCAGGATCAACTCGGCCACGATACTAAAAAAGGGCGCCAGCACGAGTCCGACCCCAAAGATGCCCCATCCACGTTGACTCGAACCCACCGACAAGCCTTTTAGGGCTAATGAAAGGAGCCACAATACCGAAATGCCTATTGCCAAAATGTGCAAAACTGGCAAAGTCAGCACTGCGATCACCGGTATTTGGGCCAATGTATACCCTAACCCCAGAATAAACGGTAAGCCCAGAATCACCCATCCTGGGCGCCGGACCCTGAATTGAAACGGCAGGGGTTGATTCAGAATTCGACTGAGGGCCAACCCGGCGGATGGCAATAAAAGAACCCCGCCAAAAGCCATTCCAGCCCCGGTCATTACCAGCGGCAGGGCCACGGTCGCCCCCGCCGCGTCGGTAGGGGCCGTTATGATCGAACTCAGGCCCATGAATCCGAGCATTAAGGCGAATCCCCATAAGGTCAGTGCGGAGAGCAAACTAAACGCCAATTGCCAAACAGACGGTTGGTGGATTTTGGACTGCGGATTTTGGATTTCGGATTGGGGAGGAGGGTTGGTCATAGGTAAGGTTTGCCTTGTTATCTGGCAATGTGAAACCGTGCAGCAAGAATCTGGCCAGATTCATACTGCACGGTTCAGGTTCTATTTTTCTTCAATTGTGATGGCAATGATCTCATCACCCGGTAGCAGGTTGCCGCCCTGAGATGGATCGCGTGGCGTAATGCCGCGCACCACATCCATGCCGTTCCGAACTTCACCGAAGATGGTGTAGCTCCCGTTTAGGTTGGGAATCGCCGCGTAGGTGATAAAGAATTGACTGCCATTGGTATCCGCCCCAGAGTTCGCCATTGCCAGTAACCCTTCCCGGTCAAAGATTAGATCGGGGTTGGTTTCATTTTTGAAAGCATAACCAGGACCGCCCAGTCCTGAACCAGAGGGGTCTCCAGCCTGGGCAACGAACCCCGGCAGCACGCGATGGAAGGTGACCCCATCAAACCAGCCATTTTGGGCCAGAAAGACGAAACTGTTGACTGTCAGCGGGGCGACATCGGGGAACAGCTCGATTTCTACAGTTCCAGCAGCTAATTCGATGGTCGCAATGTACTGCTTGAGTGGATCAATGACAATTGGCGGACATTCAGTGTATTGAATCTCCTGAAGCTTGGTAACCTCGAGAATTGCCCCGATATTGGCCGAATCAACGGGGCCTTGATAGGGGGCGCCATTCAACACAAAGAAAGGAGTACCAGGGATACCGATCTGTTGACCAAATTCCCAGGTTTCGTTGGCATATGCGACCGTGCCTTCGGCGGTCAAGTCAGTTTCGAAGTCAGCTTCATTAAGTCCCACAAAAGGAGCCGCTGTATTCACTAACCAGGTTTGGAATTCTTCAACCGATAGGGGGGACCAGATGGCCTGATTTTGGTAGAGATAGTCGTGCATCTCCCAGAACATGCCTTGCAAACCTGCGGCTTCGCTGGCTTGGGTAGAGAGCAGCGCTTTGTCATGGATGGATACGAGGGGGAAGTGGCGGTAAATAACGCGGACGTCTTTCGGATAATCAGCTTTGAGCTGCGCTAACACGAGCGCAGTTTGGGCACAGTACGGTCACTGGAAGTCGCCATACTCGATGATGGTGATGGCGGCATCTGTAGGGCCAGCCACCCAATCGTCATCTTGGACAGCAAAAAGTTCGGCGTATTGAGCCGGGGGGTCAGGGAGAGCACTAACAACAGTACATTCGCTGACCAATTCGGTCGCGGCGGTTTCGGCACCGGAACCACTATCTGAATCGGCTGCGGCACTCGCCTCAACTTCCGTTGGCGTGGGTTCTGGAGGCGATTTTTGACCTTCAGTTTCGGCATCTGCGTTGACTTCGGCCACAATTTCGGCCGTTGGCGCGGCCGCCTCGGTTGCCGATACCTCAGATTCCGAGACTTGTTCGGCTCCGGTGCAGGCTGCTAATAAGAACGCGGCCAGTACCAATAATGTTAGGGTTTTTTTCATGGGTTCTCCAATAATTTAATCACGAATGCCGCTAATTAGCGAATGTCGCGAATTTTGATTCTGAACGAAAGATTCTTCCAGAAAAACATCCGGCAATTTTACCAGGATATGAATTACTCCACCGCGCCTAATAATTGGTCTAAGCTCCACATCCAAGAGACGCGGTTGATGAACGTAGCAAGATCGGGGCTGTGGGCGCGTAAGGCCCGGATGGCATCCCCGATGGGGTCTTCGGCAGCCCCCGCCGCCCCCCCGGGAACGTCGGCATAAGCCCCATAAAAGGCAAAATAGGCCTGGTTGAGTTTGCGAATGCGGTAGCCGTTTTCCCACAAATACTGCCGCCGGTTTTCCATATAAGCCTCCGCGGCCTCGATCTGACCTGCAGCTAACATTTCGTCGGTTGTGATCCGAGTTTCGTGCATCTCAGCCCGAAAATCAAAAACAGGGGGTTCAGGATCAGTTACTGCGGGGGGTAGTTCTTCTTTCGGTGGTGGTGTGGGAGGTACATGCTCAGGATAATAGCGCGCGATTAAGGCCGCACCAATCTCTTTGTCGGCAAGATTGGCAACGGTTTCGTTGATGATTCGCAGTTCGGGGCTGGTACCGTAGCTCAACCCCAAGGGCCGCAGGGTCAGGTAATTATGAATCCATTCATGGGCGACAACCTCGGCCAGCCAGTTGATATTGGTGGTCTCCATGACCATGGTGGGGTACAAGCCAATCCCCCCGACATCGACTACCAGGGACGAAACATCCAGAGCATTATCTACCTGAACTTCGAGGGCATTCCGCTCATCAAGAGGCATGCCAGGGGTGAGGGAGGCCGAATCGCGGCGTTCAATAACTTGCCGCGGTGAGATTACTATGGAAACTGGCAAGGGTGTCACGTGGTAGAGCACCGGGGGAACCGGCTGTCCTCCTAAAGTCAGACCAAGGTCGGCTACGATCGTGCTGACTTGATGTTGAAGGATGGCCTCAGCGATTGGGGCTAGATTTTTCCGCTGCTGATAGAGATTGTCTAATTCGGAACGAATATCCTGAGAAGCAGATTCAAACTCCTGAATGTTAGGATCGGCGTAGATATCGTTCAACGCCCTTTCCCCCTGGCGAATTGCCGCGATAATGTGAAGATAATCCAACACGACTTGGGGCTGATCGGCACTAGGAATGTGATCCACCACCCCCAGGCCCATTTGCCCGGCTTTCAACCAGGCGGCTTGCCAGGTCCAGGTAACATAGTTAAACTCCATGTGGCGTGTGAAAGCGCGGAGTTGTTCATCTTGATCGGAGGGAGCAATATCGCTGCGAGTAATCCCAAATATTCCGACGATAATGATGATCCCCAGCCAAGTATAGCGTCTGAAGTTGGCGTATCCAGTTTTCAGCCTATTCAGGAGTGACATAACGAGTGGGATTGTATCATAGGGGGTGGATCGTTCTATGAAATTGGAATGAGAATGAAAAGGAGATTTTTTCTTGACAATCCTGCGGGGCGCGAGTAAAATTCTGCCTGCCTTGAAAAAGGTGTGCGTGAAGGGCCGAGATAGCTCAGTTGGTAGAGCACTCGACTGAAAATTGAGGTGTCCCCGGTTCAATTCCGGGTCTCGGCACTCTCGGTTTAGACCGATAAATGTGGGCTTTACCGATTTTTTGCGGGCGTAGTTAAGTGGTATAACGTCTGCTTGCCAAGCAGAAGGCCATGGGTTCGAATCCCATCGCCCGCTCAAACGAATGCGGATTGGGGATTGCTGAATACGGAAGCACCGAGTTCACCAATCCGCAATCCGCATTCTTGATTTATGGCGTCGTGGCCAAGTGGTAAGGCAGAGGTCTGCAAAACCTTTATCATGGGTTCGAATCCCATCGACGCCTCAAAACGAGACCAGTCCAATTTGGATTGGTCTTTTTTTTCTGGAGAAATAATGTCTGAGGTGATCCGCTAATGAATACTGGATTTAGGCCGGCAGCGGCTGCTCAATTTTGCTATTCGGAACCCGTGACTTGTTGGTAGAATAAGGTGTCTCTCTTGATTACCAGTTTTCCAATAAAACCATGAATATTCTCCCCGTATTCCAAAACAAAGTTTTATTGATCGCTCTCAGTGCCTGGGCAATCGCTCAAGTTTTAAAAGTACCCCTAAACTTTGTACGCGTCCGGGAATGGGATTGGTCACTATTGCTGCGCGCGGGGGGAATGCCAAGTTCACATTCGGCTTTGGTCGCGGCTACCGCTCATGGGCTTGGGTTGTTCCATGGCTTTGAAACGCCCGTTTTTGCAGTGGCTGTCACCTTGGCGGTGATTGTTATATATGATGCCACAGGTGTACGCCGGCAGGCCGGTAAACACGCCCAAAGGATCAACGCCATCATTGCTGACTTGCGCAGCGGGCGGCCTCACTGGCATGAAATGGAAGAGCAACTCAAAGAAGTTTTAGGTCATACCCCCTTGGAAGCCATGTGGGGCACAATTTTAGGGATTGTGATCGCCCAACTCGGTTGGTGGCTTTGGTATTAGCCCAGTAACGCCCTCACCCGCCGTTCGGCTTGGGTAATGGGGCTATCAGCCATACTCATCGCTTCGGCCTCAGAGAGACGGGGGTATCCGGCCTCCCGTTCAGCCTGGAATTTTTGAGCAAATTCGCCCGATTGAATTTCGGACAAAATTTCTGAGAAAGTTGCCCCCAGTCCCATCCCCATAAACTGCATGGTGCGAATAAAGCCACCAAACATAGCTGTTGGCCCGTGAACACTCGAAGCCTTAAAGAAGCCTTCTTCTCTGAATGAGCGGAAGACCATTTCCATCTCTTCCGACATGTACATTTCCATTACCAGGGCTTCGGGGGGAATCCCCGCGTCTTCACCAATAGCAAAAGCTTGCATGATCGCTACGCCCAACACCGCCCCCATCGTTTGTTCTATAAAAAGATCGATATCGGCTTCGCGCCGGGCATCGAGTTCTAAAGCGCCCGCGTGCAAAACCCCGGCTGCGTTCGCCAGTCCTAATAATCGAGACCAGGCCTGCCCACTGGCATCGGCTTCAACCGAAATATAAGCGAAAAACCCTTCCTGATTCAAGTAACGTTGGCGGGCATTTTCTCCGGCCATTCGGGGGGCTAATAATAAAACATCGATTCCAGCTGGGGGAGCAATCAAGTTATAGGCCAGGGTGTAGCCGGAGGCGAACACAAGTGCCGAACCCGGTTTGAGAACTGGGGTAATATCGGTAGCAAAAACTTCGGGGATAACTTCATCGGAGAGTAATATCAGAACAATGTCGGCTGCTTGAACCGCGGCCGAAATGGATAGAACCTGAAAATCATGCTCCCGGGCTTGGTCGGCATAATCATCGTCAATATTGCCGATGACCAAATTGGTAATCCCCGAATCCCGTAGATTTAGAGCCATGGGCTGTCCCAAATGACCGTAGCCCAAGACAGCAATCGTTTGACCAGCTAACGCGGTCGGGTCAGCATCTTTGGCTGTAAAAAAGCGAACGCCAAGTTTTTCGGCTGACATTTTAACCTCCTTTATTTAGAGAAAAGTTCCGTCACATCAATTTCTGCTAGACTGGTGATGACCTGCGCAACACCGGGTATTCGACCTAATTTTACGTGGGTATTTACAGGACCGAGGGCGATGATATGCCCAATTCCAGCATTCTGCGCGGCCTGGATCCCAGAAGTCGAATCTTCAACTACGACACATTGAGCCGGGTCTAAATCGAGAAACTGAGCCGCCCGCAAATATAAATCGGGGGCTGGTTTCCCTGCAATCTGGCCATCATCAAATGCGACCTGGGCGTGATCAAACCAATTGGAAAGCTGTAGCTCTTGAAAAAAGAAATCGACATTATTCTGAGCCGATGCGGTCGCGATGGTATGGGGGATGTGTTTGGTGACCAGGTCATCCAAAAGGATGATCGCTCCCGGGGAGAGTTTAAATTTGGTCTCCAGCGCCAGGCACATATTACGGTAAATGGTTTCTTTCTGCTCTAGCCATTCTTCAGCTTGCCTGGAATTGATTTCATGCCCAAGTAAGTACTCCAGGGTATATTGACCGTTCCGACCATGGATGTGGATGTCAATTTCTTCATCGCTGAGGGGTTCGGCCCGTAACTGGGATGCGAATTTTCGCCAGGATTGCCGTTGAAGGTGGTCATCCCAAAACAGGACACCGTTAAAATCAAATATCAGACCAGAAAACATGATTTGCCTGCCTCCCCGCCGATAAAACGGGTCAAAATAAGAAAGAGATGGAAATTATTTAGGAGTGGTTCTTAAAATCTGAAATCAGATTCTGCCAGAAATCGTCGCGTTCCCCAGGGATAAAGGGCGTGTACAGTGTCAGGCGATTGGTCAAACCGGTATAGCGATCAAGCAGGGCCGCACCGACGTTATCGGGATCAGCCACGACCGCGTAGGTCGCAATCATTTCGTCAGTTATAAAACTGCCCATTTGATCCCATTTTTTGCGGATCGCCAACCCGGATAGCTTTTCGGAAATATCAGCCCAGCCATGCAGCTGAAAAACCCGCCGGTAGGAGGGCGTGGACGCATAAAAAGCAATCTGGCTGCGGACGAATTCTTTTTCTTCGGCTGAAGTGACCACAAATGCCGTTGTCGAAATGTTGACATCATCCAGCGTTCGATCCTGCTGCCGGGCACCTGATTCAATAGCAGGCAGTAAGATTTCGCGTAGATACTTGGCGGAATTGAGCGGGTGGACGTGGAAACCATCGGCGACTTCGCCTGCCAACCGGGCCAGGCCCGTATTGACTCCTGCGATATAAATTGGAATTTTAGGATGTTCTATTGGCCCTGGATTAAAAAATGGGGCCATCAAGGTCAGCTTGTAATAATCACCCCGGAAATTTAATCGCTCCCCAGTTTGCCAGGTTTGCCAAAACGCCCGAATTGCTAAGATTTGCTCGCGAAGTTTTGCGACCGCCGAGGCTGGCCAAGACATGCCAAAGCGACGCTCGATATGCCCGCGCACTTGGGTTCCCAGCCCTAAGATAAAACGGCCCTTCGAAGCCTGGGCTAAATCCCAAGCGGTATAGGCCAGTGTTGCAGGTGAGCGTGCAAACCCGATCGCTACCGCAGTGCCGAAAATGAGTTTGTGGGTATGTTCGGCAATCAGCGGTCCGGGGAGAAATGGATCGTGCTGGGTTTCAGTCGTCCAAACCGCGTCGAACCCCGCTGCTTCGATGGCGCGGGCGTATATTGGTATTGCGGCCAGATTAACAGGCGGGAGGGCGGTGTCGATTTTCATCGGTTAGACACCGTCATCCGCTGCCAGCAAATATGCCAAAATCCAATTGGTGGTTGCCTCTAGGGCCTCAGTGTGGGTGCGTTCATAATTATGCGAGGCGTCTACGCCCGGTCCGATCAAAGCGACGGCAACGTCACCCCCGGCCCGCCAATAGGCTTCCCCATCTGAGCCGTAATAAGGGTAAATGTCTACCTTGAAGGGAATCTCATGATCGGCGGCAAGTTGGCGTAATTTTTGACTGAGACCGTGATGGTACGGTCCGCCCGAATCTTTGACACAAATGGTCGCATTGAATTCATCTGAGGCCTGGCCATCACCAACCGCGGCCATATCGACGGCTACCAGTTCGGCCATATCAGCGGGGAATCCGGTGGCCGCCCCATGTCCCACTTCTTCATAATTGCTGATGAGTATTGTGGTTGTTTGGACTGGTTTTAAGCCAGCTTCGTGTAAAGCTTTGACCGCGGTAACAATGTTGGCTACACAGGCTTTATCATCCAAATGCCGAGAGCGGACAAAACCGTTGGTAATTTCAACGCGGGGATCAAAAGCGACAAAATCTCCTACTTGAATCCCTAATTTTCTGGTTTCATCTGCAGAAGTCGTCTGGGCGTCCAGCCGAACTTCCATGTTCTCGTCATCACGTTTTGTTTCGGTGAATTGACCACCATAAACATGGCCAGAAGCCTTTGTTAGTAATATCGAGCCGCGCACCTGCTCATCATTGCTGGTAAAAACGGTACAGCCTTCGCCCTCAACCGAATTCCAGCCGAAGCCCCCCAGTTTTGTCAGTTTAAGCCGCCCGTTGGCCTTGATTTCTTTGACCATCGCTCCTAAAGTGTCGATATGGGCGGTCAATCCCCGACCAGCATCCGATTTCTCTCCAGGGAGCGTGGCAATCAGAGCGCCCTTACGAGTGTACGATAACTGCACTTCGGGAAATTGCTGCAAGGCCTTGGCGGTGTAATGGATAGCTAAATCTGTTAAACCGGTCGGGCTGGGGGTATTGAGCAGACCAGTTAAGAATTCGAGCATATAAGGGCTATTGATTGAAGGGAGTTTTGTCATTGTGAAAATTCCTGGAAGCGTTATAGGTTTTCGTAGGTGGTGATGGTTTTCCGCCATTTGGCAGGGATTGGAATAGTGGTGGCGGTGTGGTAGTCGTAGGCTACCTGGACAGTGGCTGCCGTGGCATGCAATTTGTTGGTATTTGAATCTTCAATGCTGTAATTTACATCAAAGCTTTTGTTACCCAGTCGATTTATTCGCATTCCAACTTGGATGGTTTGTCCCCACACAATGGGAGCTAGATAAGTGACCCGCGCCTCTGCCAGAATAATCCCGATCTCTTGGAAAGATTTTCCATCCCACAGGCCAACTTCTTGGACATATGCAATTCGAGCCTGTTCAATATAAGTTAAATAACGGGCATTATTGACATGTTGTTGGGGGTCTAAATCACCGTAGCGGACTTCAATGGGATGGTAAAACCGAAAATCACTCATGTTGAAATTATAACCCTATTGCCTTTCGAAAGAAAATTTCACTCACGCCGCCTTCGTTAATCCCGGCAATCATCCCACAGTCTACAAAGCCCATATGACGATGCCAGTCCTGGGGTTCGGGTTCATTGGCTTGCGATGAGCTATATAACCACTCGTGCCCCCGTTCTGCCAGATAAGTGCTGGCAAATGCCAACAGCGATTTTCCAACCCCTTTGCGGCGAAAAGTATCTTCTACGGTGATCAGAGCGATGTAGGGTACCAAAGACCATAAATATTCCAGGCGCAAATACCCAACCGCTTGCCCTTTGATTTCGGCGACGATAACTTCATTTAATTCGATTTTTCGGGCAACTGAATCTCTCGGGATAAAAGAATCTTGGCTGACAAAGTCTAGATCAGACAAATTAGCAAAGCGAGATATTGGCTGCATTTCTAACCTTTCCTGCTGGTTGATGCTTGCAATTATGATAATATTCCGGCAATATTCTAACTGATCTTCATGTTATACTCTAAATGTTAAAGTTATGTGAAATTATCTTAATATTCTCTGCCAGCCTGACGTTGTACCCTTTATCTAAGTCGATTATTTTGAGTGGCAGGTTCGAGAGGATTTTTCTATGAATGATAAAGTCAAAGGGCAAGGGTTAGCTGAGTATGCCCTTATCCTTGCCTTGGTTGCCGTGGTAGTTATTGTTATTCTAGCGATATTGGGCCCTGCTATCAGCAATGTCTATGATCAAGTCGTAAGTGCCTTGAATGCGACCGGGGGACCTTCGCAAGTAGGCCCAGGCGGACCGGCAGATTGTTATGGTTCATTTTTGATGCCGGTTATGGTTGGTACTGCCGGAACGGTGATGTTGGTTATGCGGTTTCTCCCACCCAAGTTGCCCGATCCTGAAGCCGATCTCGCCTAACCAGCAATCCGCGCGCTAAATTAATCCGAAATCAAAATTTTATTCGCATAGGTCATCAGATGGTTCGCATCCAGAACTTTGCTGCTAAGGTTTTTACGTCCAAAAACGAACCATTTGCCATTACTGGGGGGATATTTCTGTTTACGCTGTTGTACTATACTCGCTGGTTACCAGCTCAAGTACTGAGTTTTGTCATTTTAATGGCGGTAACCGCATATTGGACCTTAACGATCCGACAAAAGGGACTTACCTGGCAGGATTTTAAACTCTCAAAAAACAAACTTTGGCTCCAGGTTTTACTCGCTTTAGGATTGGCCGTTTTTGGCTGGTTTTACTTCCGACAGTATGTCATTTGGACGCGCGGGATCGAGATTCCCTTTGGGTATGGGGGCAATATTTTAGCCGTTCTCACCATTATTGGAGTTGCCTCCACCGAAGAAATTTATTTTCGGGGATATTTACAAAATCAACTAAAGCCTCGATATAGAATTTTGGTTCGGGCTCTGATAGCGGTTTTTGCGATGGCCTTCTATAAAAATATCGTCCATATCTGGGAAGGGATGACTCTGTTCGCTCACTTGGAATTGCTGTTTGTGGGGATTCTCCATAACATTCTCCCCTCCCTATGGATGGAGTGGTCTGACAATTTATGGGGTCCATTGCTCTTACATGTTTTTTGGGATTTGTTGGTTTACGCTCCCCTGACTGAAATCCCCTATTGGGTTTTCTGAACCCATCAAAATATCCTAGATTTTTTAAGACCTTCCAGGTTTTTGAAACCTGGAAGGTCTGGTTCTATATAAACCCTATTTTGCCATAGCCTGTTTTCGCCGTTCGGGGTCCATTTTCTCGATCGCATACCGTAACGCGGTGCGGGGCATCCGATCTTTGCGTTCCATCACAAAATCAAAGACAGGTTGGGAATCTTTGTTGCTAATTTCCTTCAACATCCACCCATAACCTTTTTGGACGAGATCATCGCCATCCATCAAAAGCAAGTCAGCGATTTCGAAAGCCGCCGCGAAACTTTGCTTTCGGCGGATGGGATAGATCAACGTCACCGGGGCCCCGCGGCGGAACCAGCGATTCTCGGAGGTTGCCCACGCTTTCAAGGATGGGATATGCTCTGGGTAGGTATATAGCAAGTGCCCTAAAGCATGCGTACAAAAATCATCGCAACTGCCCCAACCGTGGACATATTTTTCCAGCCAACTTTCAAACCGGTCAAAGTCACTGGATTCATACTGCTTGCGAATCCGAAAAGCCCAGTCAAAGGCGATGACTTCTTCCTCCCAGCGACCGGTATCTAGCAATTGTTCACAGGTCGCGAAGATTTCATTTTTGGATCGATTTTTAACGAGGCCGAAATTCTCCCGCCCAACCTTGCGAACTGCGGCCGTTTTCAATGTTTTTCCCTTGCGTTTTTGGGGATCTTGTTCAGCAAGGTGAATGGCGGTGCGGATTTGAGAAAGAATTGTTGTCATAGGTTTTTTTGAGACGTGAACCATGAAGCGTGATACGTGATGATTTGCCAGATTCACGTATCACGCTTCACGGTTTGTTACATCAACGTAGCCCGAATAGTCTCCAAATTCGTTTGTGCCTCCGGCGACATTTCGAAGACTTTTAGCAGTTTCTCGCAGCCGTAATCCTCGCAGTGGGCGCAGTTATCGACGCCGTGTTCGATGGCGCTGGCCCGCGTGGGACATTCGCGGCACCATTTCATGATCCGCTGGTCTGATTTGCAACCGTCACACATAATAATAGTGTGATCGGTTGAACCTTCAAACCACTCTTGGGCTAGCGTGGTGAGTGCGGGCATATCATTCGCTTGCGTGGCAATATAGGCCGAGCACGCGGCACAATCGAGGCCGCAGTAGGCCATTAATTCAGGTGTAGACATGGGTGTTCTCTCCGAAAAGTGTTGGTATTTACACCCATATTATAGCATTAATGTTCTATTAATCGCTTTCGAAGATGGCTGTTCGAGTCACCTTGATTACAATCCCGGATGCGGTGGGATCAATACAGCGGACGAATTCGGTGGTCACCCCCTCGGGGTCGATTACTTTTTCAAAAGGGGTTCCCGTGTATTTCCAGGGCAGGGTGCCCCCATGCTCGAGGGCGCGGATCACCCCGGTCAGACCGTCGATCAGCCAGGGGCATAGCGCGCCGAGGTCTTCGGGGTAACGGAATTTCTGCCCAACTTCATAATCTCCATACATCCAGGCACAGATGCCTTCTTGGGCAAAATCCGGGCGGGAGTCGTCAGCGCGAAGTTCACCGCCTCTGCCTGCGACTATTTCGAGTTTGATTTCGTATTCTGGCATTGTTTTCTCCCAAAATTTAACACGACAATTTGGTAAGGCTTTTTAACCGCTAATCTGCGCGAATAGCGCTAATTTTTCGCTTGCTTAGCGCAAATTCGCGTTATTCGAGATTCATAGGTTCTGTCCAAGGATATCTTTCATGGTGTAAAGAAACGGTAATAATCTACACCCGAGAGATTGGCTCGCAACGCCTGACCTGCAACCACCTGGTCAAAGCGGATGAATTCGGGGGTCAGGGGATCATCACCCAGGTGGAAGGCACCATCTTCCCGGATGACCAATTCTTCTGTTTCACCATCGGGATGGACCAGGAAAAGTTGTCCGCCCCGCAGGATGATGCGGAAATTGGGTTCCCAGGGGTTCCAGGTGCGATAGTGGCCGACATAGGCCTCCCATTCAGGGGGATAGTCGGCAACTTTGGGTTGATCGGCGCCCTCAGGGACGTAAACATTTGGTCCGTGGTGGATGGCCGTAACTGGAGTGCTTTCGCCAGCCCGGATGAATTCAAGGGGGAAGAGATTGTAATCGGAGTGGGGGATCAGGAATGTATCAGGGCCGCGGGTTTCTAGAATCGGGCGTAAATCCCCTAAATCCAGATAAAGCGACTGGCCCTCAGCGACCAGAGCCAGTCGCTTTTCACCAGCGGCGTACCGGCCAGCATAATCCCCGGCATTCTCAATCCGGGTTGGATCCGAAGCTTTGAATTCAGGCAATGGTTCGCCCTGATGGGCTTTCTTCAGTGTGTGGAGTACATCAAAACACAGGTTTCCGGGGTACGGCATCGAACATAAAATGACGGCGCCCAGGCCGTTCGTGTAGTCCATCCACAGGTAGGCTTCGTAGCCGGGCATATCACCGGCGTGACCCATATAGCGAATCCCCTCATCTTCCCAAGAGATAAACCCGTAACCATAGGCGGTGCCGGGAACCACCTCGGTATAGAGCTGTTTGAAACGCTCTGGGGAGATTAGCGGGACCCCATCGGTAAGCAGCATCCGCATGAATTTAGTCATATCCGCGGCGGTGGAAGCTACGGCCCCATCGCAGGAGTTGAACTCGATCCACTGCGCCGGGACTATGGGATGGCTGCTGTGGGCCGGACGGTCATCATACAAGATGGTGTAGCCGCGGGCTAACTGGGGACGCAGGGCATGGGTGATGACCGCGTGAGAATTATTCATCCCTAAGGGCTTGAAAACCTGTTCGGTCAGGATTTCTGCATACGGTTTTCCGTAAATGGCCTGGAGCACCAAAGTCAGGGTTTGGTAGCCGCACTCCGAGTAGTGGAAGCGTTCGCCGGGGGCATGCGGAACGACATAAGCTCGTAAGCTGTAAACAATGGCCTGGGGATCTGGGGAAAAATCCATCCCATACGGCAACCCGGCTGTATGCGAGAGCAGGTGATGGATCGTAATCGGCGCAAACTGGTTTTTGACCTTAAACCACGGCAAATACTCTGTCACCGGGGCCTGCAGGTCAATGCGTCCGGCTTCGGCAGTACGGAGCGTGACCACCGCCGCAAACGTCTTGCTAATCGAGCCGATTTCAAACAGTGTTTCAGGCGTAGCAGGGGTTTGGGACTCAATCTCAGTATAGCCATAGGCCGTAGTCCGGAGTAGTTGTTCGCGATTGGTCAACCCCAACACCAGGCTGGGGGTCCGAGCTTCCTGCATCCGTTGAGCTATGCGGGCGTCGATGTGTTGGTAGGTTTGTTGGTTCATTTTTGTTGTCATAAAGGTCTGATTAGTCTAAAAGGTCTAAGAGGTCGAAGAAGTCCGACTGGTCAGACAAATTAGACCTTTTGGACCTCTAAGACCAATTAGACACCTTAGACCTCTTTCTGAAACTCCAGCCATCCTGGAGCCGGTTCGTACCCCAATTGCAGATTCAACTGGTACATGGGATTGTTTTCTTCGTTGGCGGTCTCGATGGATTCGAAGCCGTCGGCCGTGGCAGCTTCAATGGCTTTGACTTTCAAAGCGGTGGCTATCCCGCGGCGGCGATATTTGCGGCTGATACCGGTCAGACCGGTGTAGGCGAACCGGTCGTCGATTTCAGTTTTCCATAGGAAAGATAGGCCGATCATTTCCCCTTGATCCAGAGCGAAGAAGCAGCCTTCGGGGTAGAAGCCAGGATAACTAGGTTGCTTCTCGTAAAGTTCCAGGGATTGCTGCTCGTGCGGGGTTGTGGAGGGGACATCTTGCAGCACTTCCCACTCAATTTCTCGCCATTTGATGATCCACTCGGGGTCGCGGGCGGCGATATCTGCCGCCGAGATGAGTTCAATGCCCTCATGCGTCATTTTGTCGAGCAGGGGGATGAATTTGGCCTGATCGAATGTGCTCAAATCGAGTTTTGAGCGCGGCGAACGCATGGTTTGCTTGAAGCTCTGACCGAGATAAAACGCGACGCGTTCGGATTTATCTTCACGGGCATGCGTAACCAGCTTGGCCGGGTTGAGCGGCTCCAACTGCGCCATTATGTATTCAAACAGCGCAGTTTCGTATTCTTCTACCAGATAATTTTGGGAGAGATAGATCGCGATATGACACCGGCCCGGTTCATTTTCGACAGAGGTCTCTTCATATTTACAGAAACCGATAATTTTCTCAGTCTCGTAAACCAATACCTTCGCCGATTATGGTGGTGAAGGGTGTACATTAACAGCATGAATA
>CAYVQU010000122.1:0-16048 GCA_964453155.1 uncultured Anaerolineales bacterium
TCTTTTTTCGCTTTCAACCTGATAAACTCATCCTACATGTAGGGTAGTGAAATTTCCGCTATTCAAGTGACAGTCATTTTGAAAATGGCTGTCACTTTTTTCTAGATTAATCTTCGAAGTACAGGAGAAAAAATGCCTGACCTGACTGAAAAATTATTACCCCGTTTGCAAGCAAACACCTTACCAGGGCTAGATTTGGGGACCGAATTCATTGCCCCAAGTTATGGGAACCAATCGATATTAAATGTCCCGGACACAGTTTGTGAACTGCTCAACATTCCCGGACTTGGAGAAGGAGCGCTGAACCCAGAAATTACCGCCCCCTTGGGAACGGATATTCAACGGGTTATTGTGATCTTAATCGACGCTTTGGCTTTTCAGCGGTTAATAAAGTGGTCTGAAGTCGCCCCCATCTGGCAGAACCTAGTCTCAGAGGGTGTCTTAGCCCCGATCACTTCTGTCGTCCCCAGTACGACCAGTTCAGCGCTGACCACTTTCTGGACGGGCCGCAGTCCGGCCCACCACGGTATCATCGGCTACGAAATGTTCACCAAAGATTACAGCATGATCTCGAATATGATCCTACACGCGCCGATGACCTTCCGCAACGATGTCGGCGGTTTAGAACGGGCTGGTTTCTCACCTGAAGAATTCCTGCCGGTACCTACTTTTGGTCCGCATCTGAAAGCCCATGGCGTGGCGCCGTATGGATTTATGCATTATTCAATTGTCAACTCGGGATTATCGCGGATGTTCATGCGGGAGGTTGAAATTCGCCCCATCGAAACCGCGGCCTCAACTTGGGTCAGCATCCGGAAACTGATCGAAGATCGCCCGACCGAAAAACAATACATCTGGACGTATTGGAGCGCGGTGGATAGCCTTTCCCACTTCCATGGGCCGGAGGATGAGCGGGTGGTCGCTGAATTTCAGAATTACAGCCAAACCTTTGAGACGTTTTTCTTGAATCAACTGAGTCCAAATCTCCGCCAAAATACGGCTGTCATTCTGACCGCGGATCATGGGCAGATGGAAACACCGCTGTACGATCATAATTTGCTTACGAATCATCCCGAACTGCACCGCCATCTGCGCTTAAATCCGACCTGTGAAAACCGGTTGGCGAATCTGTATTTGCGGCCGGGGCGGGAAGCCGCAGTCCGGGAATATTTTGATCAAACCTGGCCGAGAACGTTCACATTGATTACTCAGGCCGAAGCCTTGGAAAACGGATTATTTGGTCCTGGGCCACAGCATGCCGACTTGGAAAATCGAGTGGGTGATTTAATCGCGCTGGCCCGCCCCGGCGCGTACCTATGGTGGGCCGATAAACCTGACTTTCTGTTGGGACGGCATGGGGGGCTGACCCCCGAGGAGATGGTTGTGCCGTTTTTGGGGGCGCGGTTGTAAATATTTTTTAGAGGCAATTGGGGCGGGTCTGATACCCGCCCCTACCCAAATGATCATCCGAAAATGAGGGCAGAGAAGGGTGGTAATTCAACCTGCTTCGCATTGGTTGGTTTATTCATCATCTCCACAGTCAACAAAATTTGGTCGCAAGTGGTGGGATTATGAAAATGGACCGTTTCTTTTCCAAAATTAATGACGATTAAATTACTAACACCTTCGCCTTGGCGCACATAGGCCAGGAGATTTGGATCAAGGTCTTCTTCTATAAGTTCCAATGTGCCATTTTGCAAGGCTTCATTTTCCCTGCGGATTTGGAGGATAGCTTGGTAGGTTCTCAGCAGCGATTCAGTCGCATCTTGCTGCGCGTGTACATTGGTCCAGGTACGATTGGCATGGACCGGCAGCCAGGGTTGAACTTCGGCCCTGCAAAATCCGGCATTGGCTCCTGCCTCCCACTGCATCGGGGTCCGACAGCCATCGCGGTTGACATAAACCCCTAAAAAGTCCAGCAGCCATTGGGGTGCCCAAGCGTATTTTTGCCCGACCGGGTCTAAAGCATTTTTGGCAGGAAAGCGACCATCTTCCATACCAATTTCCTCCCCAAAATACACCACCGGCACGCCGCGGACGGTTAATTGGAACAAGCCTAAAAGTTTGGCCAGGCGTTCATTTCCTTTGATTTGTGATAGTAGTCGCGGTCGGTCATGATTCCCAAAGACATAAACGGGGGTGAAGGGTGGTGGGTAACGGGTTTCTTGCTGGCGAATTACGTTTCTTAGGAATTGAGCGGTGGGTTTAAAATTGAGCAAATCCCAGGAGAAGAGCATATTGAACCCATCGCGATCCTTCCCAATATAATCTTTTACGACCGCATCAGCCCCAAAGACTTCACCAACCATCATTTTCTCGTCTTCATATGAATCTAGAATGGTGCGTAATTCCCTGGCAAGGGCGAAAGTTTCAGGTTGGTGGAGGCTATATTTATATTCCTGGAAAAATCCAGATTGCCCTTCGTCGGGGAGATAATGGTGGGAGAAAGGATTGTCCCGAAATTGATCATCCTTGTAGACTGAGTGGAAAATGTCTAGACGGAAACCATCGACGCCTTTATCTAGCCAAAAACGAACGACATCCAACATGGCCTGTTTGACTTCAGGGTTGCGCCAATTCAAGTCAGGTTGACAATCTAGAAAATTCGCGAAGTAATATTGATCGGTGACAGCGTCATAATGCCAGCCCGAACCCCCAGGGATAGATTTCCAGTTATTTGGTGGCCGGTTGCCTTCCCCAGATTTCCAGATATACCAGTCTCGTTTGGGGTTATCCCGGCTCGAGCGCGATTCCAGAAACCAGGGGTGTTCGTCGGAGGTGTGATTCAACACCAAATCGAACAGAATCCGCATCCCGCGGGCATGGACGGCCGCGATCAATTCATCGGCGTCGGCCAGAGTCCCATATTCGGGCGCGATATCCAAATAATCGCTGACATCGTAGCCAAAATCTTTTTGGGGTGAACAGAAAAAGGGTGAAATCCAGATCGTTTCGAAGCCCAGATCGCGAATGTAATCGAGTTTGGCGATAATGCCTTGCAGGTCGCCGAGGCCGTCGTTGTTGGAGTCAGCGAAGGAGCGGGGATAAATTTGGTAGATGGTGGTGGCTTGCCACCAGGGGAGGTTTGATTTCATGTTGTGGTCCTCGGTAGGGGCAGGTCTCAGACCTGCCCCTACACGGAATGTGGATTTTCCTTATCTTGTTCCCAATTTAGGGGATTATTTTGAATATATTGCCGAATGGCATTCATTTCACGGTCATCACGCACAATTCGTTCGTAGTAGTTTCGTTGCCAGACAGGAACACCGCGTGAATTTTGTGATTCGTTGATGCGTCGGGCTGAAAAGGTTTTAAATCCTCTAACAATCTCTGGAAGTGCATGTCGTTTTGGGTAGGGGTGGGTTTGAAACCCACCCCTACTGGAAGATGTTTCTGATAACACGATGATCATATGAACATGGTTCGGCATGACGCAAAACTCGTCCAGAATAACATATGGATAATGGTTTGGTAATTCATCCCAAACGAGCTTGGCAATCTCGCCACACACATTCAACATCATCTCGCCATCAACCACATCCCCAAATAAACATTCCCGCTGATGCGTCACCGTCGTCACAAAATACGCCCCAGGTTGGGCATAATCATACCCATTCAATCGGATAGAACGGCGATGATGTTTCTTCGGATCATATGCCATTATTTTACCCTCCTCATTTGTAGGGGCGGGTCTCAGACCCGCCCCTACCCCAATATAATTACAAAATCAATTTCCGATACCCTCGAATCTTCTCTGCATCCGTAATCAACCGGGCATATTCTGGCGGACGTAATTCACCCCCCATAAAAACGCCGGGATTGCGATACTGCATGGGGCTATCAACGGCTTTGGGGCCAATGACATGAATTTCGGTCACACTGGTTTGCGCGATGACCTTTTTCACATTCCGTTCCGTCCCCCCACCCGGCATGATGATGATGCGTCCCGCAGCTTTCGCGACCAATTCAGAGATCAAATCGAGGCCTTCCAAAACCGAAAAGGCCTGCCCAGATGTCAGCATACGATCCACGCCCAAAGTGATCAAATCTTCCAAGGCCTCGTATGGATCGCGCGTCATGTCAAACGCCCGATGGAAGGTAATATTCAATGGTCGGGCCAATTCGATGAGTTTTTGATTACGTTCCAGGTCAACCCGCCCCTCTGGGGTGAGAATGCCGATCACCACCCCCTCGACGCCCAAGGATTTCGCGGTTTCGATATCACGTTGCATGATCTCGAATTCAATTTCAGAGTAACAAAAATCACCACCGCGCGGCCGGATGATGACCTGTAGACCAATATCCAGATTTTTGCGAGCTAGTGCGATCATCCCCGCGCTAGGGGTGGTTCCCCCCTCGAGCAGGTTATCACATAATTCCACGCGATCAGCCCCACCTTCCTGGGCTGCCAAAGCTGATTCGACCGAATCCACACAAACTTCTATTAGAATGTTTTTATTGTTCATGTCAGCGATTGTACCATTCACCAGATCAGCAAAAATGATATAGTTATCAGACCTGCAAACCGACAAATATCAAAAGGAAATCCCATGAAAATTGCCCCCTTTGCTACTGAACATTTTTTTGCCCAATATGAATTCACTACCCCCCACCAATTATGTAATTCCGACTGTGAGACGGTGACAATCTCGGAATTGTTAGAAATGGCTGATATCTCGCTGGATAACCTCGGTCAATTATCACTCGGATATACCGAATCATTGGGAAATCCCGATTTGCGGGGCGCAATTGCGGCAGCATATTCTGGAATTGACGCGGACAACGTCGTCATGTTAGGTACCCCGGTGGAAGGGATTTATCTTATCGCTCGGGCGGCCCTCGATCCTGGCGATGAAGTTATCGTTTTATCTCCGGCTTATGATGCCCTGATCAATATGTTTCAGCATGTGGTAGGACCCGATCATGTCAAGAAGTGGGAATTTACACCCTTGGACTCCCGGTGGATGCTAGATTTTGATCGCTTGACCCACCTGATCACACCGAAAACCAAATTGTTGGTGGCCAACTTTCCCCACAACCCAACGGGCTATCTACCGACACTCGAAGAATTCCAAATATTGATCAATATCGTGGAGGAAAACGACCTGCTGTTATTTTGCGATGAGATGTATTTCGGCCTGGTTCATTCGGGGACGGCCCCCATCCCCGCGGCGGTAGAGTTAACGCCGCGCGCCGTAGTGCTTTCGGGGTTATCGAAAACGTATGGTCTGCCTGGGTTGCGGACGGGGTGGTTAGTCATCCCCGATGAAGATTTACGCCAGAACATCATCAACTGGAAGTTTTACACCAGCATTTGCCCCCCGGCCCCCTCGGAATTTTTGGCATTGGCCGCCTGGAAGGTCCGGGATCAACTCCGGGACAAAAATATCGCCCAAATTGAAGCGAATCTGCAACTGGCAGCCGGATTCTTCCAACGCTGGCCCGATTTATTTACCTGGCGGCCGCCGCAGGCTGGATCAGTAGCCCTGGTCGGGATGCATGTCCCCTCAGTGACCGCCTACGCCACCGAGTTGGCCGCGACCGCGGGAGTACTCATCCACCCTGCAGTGACCTTAGGTTTTGACGATCAACACATGCGGATGGGTTTTGGCCGCAAAAGATTTGGAAAAGCGCTGCAGGAATTTGAGAAATATCTCAATGTAAATTGCTAAGAGAAAGGCCATTCAATCAATCTTGCAATTTAGACCCCAGGGGTTTTTGGAAACCCCTGGGATCTATTTTCACTCAATGATGTTCCTCATGATCCGTCACTGGCGAATGATCATGATAGTAACCCAATTGATGCATCCGATTGTGCAACTGCCGGTGGGAGGCCTGCAAGACCAATCGCATGCGCTTGTAAGCCTCCACCGAGGCCCGAGTCCCAACAGTATCGAGATAAGCCAACGCCCCTTCGATTTGCTCCAAAATAGTAACCGCATCGGCCGCGGCCAACATAGGAGAGCTATCGACATTAATCATCACTGGCGAGGAATGAGTCGCGATGATCTCGGGTTTGTCAGCGTAATGCCCCCGAACCAACAGCGCCACCCACGAGCTTTGCTCAACTTTGAAAGACCAACTCCCGCGCTCGGCCTCCGGGGATACCGCCACACTCTCCCGAATTTCACCGTTGACGATCAATTCCACGCGTGACATGGGGACCGTGCAACTGGCCACCTGCCACTCGATGTCCACCGTTCCACCATTCGCCGACAGCTGAAGTTGGCTCCCCATGGGCTGCCCATCCACCTGGAATTCGAGTAAAGGGCCATAGGTTACAAAAGTTTCAGCCCGGCGGACGGCGGCCATCCAGTTGTCGTAGGTGAAGGGTTGATCGGTGGGAATTTTGGCATAAGTCCGCACCGCGCCGACCGGGGTGTTGGCCGACATCTTATCAGTGCCCCCTGCCGCAGCGACCAGATAGCCGCAGTTTAGGTAACGGTACCAATCCGACAACGAGTAGGGGTCAATGCCGCTGTATAGATCCCCCCAGGACGTCATCTCAACGGCATCAATATCCCCGCTGACTACGCTGGCAGCGTGTTCCCCGCGGGGATTGGGGAAATGAGGAAGAACCACTACCCCGCCTTGCTGTTTGCACTGCCGGGCCCATTCGGTCAGCAAAATCTCAAGCGGATCGCCCAGCGCCGACTCATCCGGGCCGCCAGTCGTCATCGGAGCGATGATCTGACCGCGATATCCCAGCAGGGAGATATGTCCCAAGACGTGCTGGCGGTTTTCGGTCCCTACTCGGACCAGATATTCACCGTCACCCCCAGCTTCTTTTGAACCCCAGGTCGTGCGGCCATCAAAATCGCCGACGTTGGTCATTAACTCACCCCATTGACTGGCCAGCAAATTGACCACGTTGACACCCTCCGCCGCGCCTTCCAGCAGGGCCGACATCGGCGAGAGAAAATGGACATGGGTATCGGCTGTCACCCACCCCTGTTCTCGCCAGGGCAGTACTTTCTCGATCTCAATGACGATCTCAGTGGTTTCAGAAGTTACGTTGACAACTTTCCGGACCGGTCGGATTTCAAAACCCTTCGAGATTTCGAGGTATACATTCCCTAAAGGCAGATCGAGGGTGGTTTCCCCCGGAATATAGGTGCAGTAATGTGGGTTGTTAGCACCCCCGCCCCAATCGCCGCCGTGGACGAAATCGACACTGTAATCCTCAAACCAGGCTGGATTGGGAATGCGGTGCCGGTCTACGGGGGTTAGGTATTCGCCCATCTCTCCGTGGATATGAAGTTTCACAGGGACAGCCTTGCCGCTGCCGCGTTTTATGACTTTCAATTGGACGCGTTGGTTTTGTACGGCGACTGGTTGAAGATCTATAAAACTACCAGCATCCTGAGTAGCGGAGCCTAGTGCCAGTGCTGAGCGAAGTCGAAGTGAAGGGTGCGACTCGGGCGAAATGATTTCCTTTACTGGGATGATTTCTCCCTGCAAAAGATGAACCCCAGCCTCAGGATGGGCTGTATACTCAATCAAGATTTCATTCTCAGAAGTTAATGGAA
Organism: uncultured Anaerolineales bacterium; assembly: GCA_964453155.1. Classification (GTDB taxonomy): domain Bacteria; phylum Chloroflexota; class Anaerolineae; order Anaerolineales; family UBA11858; genus CAYVQU01. The sequence goes on from CAYVQU010000122.1 coordinate 7,530, forward strand.
GCTGATTGTTGTAGGTTTCTGTCCAGCGATCATTGGGATATACCGGGCGTCGGGTGGCTGAGATCACCTGGCCCAGGTCTAATTTAATTTGGGAGAGTTGTCCATTTTCATCAAGTTCAGGGTTGAACGGCTCGCCATCTGGAAGGGTCAACACTGCTTTTTCGCGTGAATTCCAGCGGAGGGGATTTGAATTTGCATTTCCGGCCGAAATCCCTGAGACCAAGATGAACCCGGAAACTGGCTCAAACCGAATCCCGACAATCTTTTTCTCCGGGTGGGGATTTTCCCAGGCCCACAGCCAGTTTTCCCAATCCCAACTATCGGCGACATTGACGCGGGTTTGGGACCACCCCCAGGATAGTCCCAGCTGCTCGTGAGGCGGTCGCACTGACCGCGGCTTGCGATGAACGACGGCTTCGAAACAATTCTCACCCCAGCGACGGCGAAAAGCCCCAATCTGAAACCGTCGTCGGATTGGTAGACTGATTTCAGCACCGTCGGCATATTGGATTACATAGTTCGCCGCGGGTTCCCCAAGTTGTCCCTCGCCCCGCATGGGTGAAATGATCCTGGCCGGATTGGTCTCTGCTGGATGGAGGTCGGAGGTGTGCATGAATACCAACCACTGTGACAGGGTAGGCTCAATTTCAACCGCGATGGTTTTATCATGGAGTGCAATTACGTTATCAATTTGAAAGGGAAGCCCCCAGGCGACGCAATCGCCGCGCGGCGCGTGTTCAATTTGGGCTATCATCTCAGGTGATACATTGAAGTCAACAAGATCTGATAATGCCGTGTTGCTATGAAATGTTAGGGGGAAAAAATGTGCGGTCGCGGGGCCGTCGTGGAACTTTTTCATGGTTAGCTCCTTAATCTGAAGAGATGATGCTTTTGACCAATGATTTCACAGCTGATTCACTACAGAGCCGCGGAGATCACAGCATTTTTCAAGGGATTTGCGGTTTTTCAGCGCTCTCTGCGACTCTGCGGTTAGGATTTGTAGATTTGTCAATCAACCAGGTGACTATCTCTAAATAAATGCCAGTTATCTTCAAAATGATAACATCATAATAACCAGAACGTTTGTTATAATATTCAATTCAACAGATGAATCGGACAATCTCATGGACTACGTCTCAGACTGGAAAAAACGAAATATCCTCAAGAAACAAGCCCAGCGCGACTATATTGGGGCGCGGGGCACTTTGCACCTGAAGCAACTTCAATCCGGTCTAGAAAAACTGATTGAAAATGTGGCCGAATGCCGCGCCCAAATCAGCGCGCTGATCCGCGATCGCAAACGTCTAGAACAAGCTCGTGACGAACACTTGCAACTGGCCCTGGAATACGAGATTGCCCATACCCGTTTGAGTGAAGTACCTGGGGTTGGGGAGAAATTTGCCCAGGAAATCGTTTCCGGGGTCTTTAAATCGCGGTTGCGGGATTTGTTGGTCGCGCATCAACTCCCTGGGATCGGGGACAACAAACAGGAGCAGATTAACCAGTGGATCGAACGTTACGAGGGGTTGATGCCCGTCATGCTGGCGGACGAATATCCTGGCAAAGCCGAAATTTTGGCGACCTTTAATCCCAGGATCGAACGCATCCATCAGGAAATCGGTTATTTGAGCGCAAGCAATGATCAGATGCAAACCCTTATTCACCAAGCGGAATCTGAAATCGAAAAACTGGCACAAGTCAGTGCTGCTGATTTTTTCCAGGCCTTGGTTGATCCAACCTCAGCGGACCGCACCGCCTTAGACCAATACTTATTAGGCGTTTACCCTGAATGGGAAACGATGCCCGAATGGTTCCAGGCCATCATCCAGGCAGGGGGTCACTGATGCTCGACCGTTTCCGAAAAACCCTGCGGCGGACGGAGACCGTCTATATTCCGCTGGAATACGACCTAGATATGGATGAACAGGGCCGCCATCTGGTGCGGATTTATGCTGGTTGGGAGCAAGGTCGTCAGCCGATCGGCAATGTGACTGAACTCTGGCAGTACGGTTTCAATGAAACGGTTGAATCCGAGGAGGGAGATTGGGTTTATCTGGTCAGTGAAGAAGACCAGCAGATTTTGTTCGCCCTGCGGAGCATGGACCCCTACATATGGGAAGACGGCACCCTCGAGTTCGACATCGAGCCACCTGTATTGTCATTTTTACGGGCTAAAGATCAAATCCAGGAATCAGCCGCCGCCGAACAACTCCAAATTCTGGCGGACCCCCTGCAACCGACGTTAAACATCGACTACGAACCCAACGAAGGGTTGCAGATTCAAACCGGATTCACCCTCGATGGCGATCCCAACCTCATCGCGGCCGATGAGGTTCACCCAACCCCCAGCGGTCGCTTTGTTCGGGTAGGGAATCATTTTGCCCCCCAAGATAAGATCAGCCCGCGGGCTGAAGCGATCCTAAAAAATCCGCACGTTCTCATCCAGCGTCAAAACATCCCCGAGTTCATTCAACGGGACCTGGTCATGCTCACGACCGAATTCAACGCAGTCCTGACCGATTTGGCCCAACAAATCCAGGTGATTGATGAGACATTCACCCCCACAGTCCATGTCAAAAAAGATGACCGCGGCTGGTTGGATTTTGAAGTAGATTACAAAGCCGGGGATTACACCCTACCCCCAGGGTTGTTGGCGGAAAACAAAGGTGACCGCTTCATTCAAGTCGATGACACGATCTGGGTGCAGATGGATCCCGAAACTGTAGGGAACGTTTCCGCCGAAATTGACGAGTTGGCCGCTACGCAGGTCGACACCGGCTACCGCCTGCCCATCTCAGAATTCGCCGATTTGGAGGAGTTCATCTCCGATATCGGCGGGAAAGCCGAACTCTCGAAAGCCTACCAGGAGTTTCTAGATCAACTTACTGGTTTTGAGGCTGATGAGCGGTTTGCGTTTTCGCCCGAGTTCGAAGCCCACCTAGATGCCATCGACCTGCACTTGCGGCCCTACCAACGGGCAGGCATTCACTGGCTCAACTGGCTCCAGCGCCACTTTTTGCACGGCATCCTGGCCGATGATATGGGACTGGGGAAAACACTTCAGTCAGTGTGTGCCCTGCGGCTGGCCTACGAACAAACCGGGGCCGAACAGCACAGTTTGGTGATCGCCCCCAAATCCGTGATCCAGCATTGGGCTCGGGAGATTCGCCGGGCTTTCCCGGGGATGCGGGTTTATCTCTATCACGGCTCCAATCGCCAGAAAAACATCCTCGATTCCGATCTACCCTACGTCCTGATCACCACTTATGACGTGGTCGCCCGCGATCTGGATGACCTGGCCCGGGTTCCATTCTTCTACCTGATTTTGGATGAAGCCACCAAGATCAAAAACCCCGACACCCAACGGACCCTGGCGATCAAGGCCCTCAACGCTACCCATCGGCTGGCCCTCTCTGGCACCCCGGTGGAGAACCGGCCGGCCGAACTCTGGTCGCTGTTCGACTTTTTGATGCGCGGCCACCTGGGGAAATACGGCACTTTTGTGCGGGTCTACGAGAGCGACATCCTGGCGGGGAAAGCCGCGGCCTCCAAACGCCTCGGTCGTCGGATCAAACCCTTCCTACTGCGGCGCAAAAAAGAAACCGTGGCCCAAGATTTGCCCGAAAAAGTCGCCATCAACGAGTGGTGTGAGCTATCCCCCGAGCAAAAGCAACTTTATGGCGGTTTACAAGACCAAGTTCTCGATATCCGCAGCGCCCTCAAACGCGGCGAGCAAGTTAACTACACGGCCAATGTTCTGCCGGTCTTGATGCATCTCAAAATGATCTGCAATCACCCTTATTTAGTCACCGGCCAACTCGAGCCGATTTACGAACGTTCTGGCAAATTTGACTGGATCATGGAGAAAGTTGACGCCATCTTGGCCCGCGGCGAAAAAGTCGTCATTTTCAGCCACTTTTTGAAGATGCTCGATTTGTTCGAACATGTGATTGCCGACCGGCAGGTCCCCTACATCCGCATTGATGGTAGCACTGACAATCGTCAAGCGCTGATCGATGAATTCAACCAGGGGGAGGCCCAGGTTGCCTTGCTCAGTTTGATGGCTGCGGGCTATGGCATCACTCTGACGGCCGCCAACCACGTCATCCACGCCGATCGGTGGTGGAACCCGGCCGTCGAGGATCAGGCCACCGACCGGGTCCACCGCATCGGGCAGGATAAGACCGTCTTCGTCTACAATATCATGACCACCGGCACCCTCGAAGAGCGCATCGAACAGATGCTAGACGAAAAACGCGGCATGGCCGACCAGATCGTCGGGGAAGCCGTCAGCGGAGCCAGAAAATGGACGCGGGATGAGTTGGTTGAGTTATTAAGGGCTTTGGATTGAGTGTGGTGCGGTTTGGTCGAAAATCAAACTAAATAGATTTACCGCACCACCTTAGCAGATTTCGGTTTAGCGGTCTTAAAGATTTTGAAATTTTCCGAAATCTGCAAAAAAAAACGAAGCCGATTCCTGATAGGAACCGGCTTCGTGCTACTCTTATTTTTTCCGACTGGCTTTGATCAAAGCACCCAGCCCCTTGAAGAACTTCCCGTTGATCATGATCAACAAGGCTTCGAGGATTTCGCGGGTGAGCGGGCCTTCGCCCGACATCAACATGCTGCGCATGGGCATCGTACTGATCATCGCATCCAGTAAGGCTGCCATGGGGGTGTCTTCTTGCCCTTCAATCATTTTAGCGACGTTCGATTTCATCATTTTGAATAGCTGCCGCCCGATGAAAGATTCGGTCATATCCCCGACGGGGGTGGTGAGATCGTACGCCCCTTTCTTGGGACCGACATTTGGGGGTGCCGACCGTCCCAAAAGCGCTTCGAAATCACGTTGGCTGACGGGCGTGCCTTTGGGGAAATCATAATATATTGCCAGTTTGTCCTGATCAATGTCCGGCGCGGCAACTTCTGAAGTCACCATAACGGCGCTCGTTAAGCGAATATCCTGAGCTGAAGCACCCACCAAAATCTCGAAGTCCCCCGTTTCAACGTGCCAATCGGCCAAATCGGGGTTGTAGTAGGCGAAGGCCCGGGAATCTAGTTCGATGGAGACAGATTTCTCTTCGCCCGGTGCCAGCGCTAATTTGGCAAAGCCTTTTAACTCTTTATCGGGGCGGAAGGCAGTCGATTCGACATCGCGCACATAAACCTGCACCACTTCTTGACCGGCCACGGTGCCAGTATTCTTGACGTTGAAGGTGACCACCACTTTATCCTGGGACGCTAGTTGGTCGGCGCTCAACTGGAGGTCGGCATACTCGAAGGTCGTATAGCTCAAGCCATACCCGAAGGGGAACAGCACTTCCTGCCCGACCGTATCGAAATAGCGGTAGCCAATGTAAATACTCTCGCGATACTCCACTGTTGCCGGTCCTGCGGGGAAGTAGTGATACGAGGGATTATCGGTCAATTTGAGGGGGAAAGTCTCAGCCAGTTTACCGCTGGGGTTGACCTTGCCATACAAAACATCGGCCACGCCCCCGGCTCCGGCCTGCCCGCCCAGGTAGCCTTCCAAAATCGCGGGAACGGCCTCCAACCACGGCATTTCGACCGGGGAACCATTGCTCAACACCACGACAACCTTCTCATGGGCCGCGGCGAGTTTGCCGATCAGGGCGTCATGCCCGGGCGGCATCTGCATGTGCTCGCGGTCCAAACCTTCGGTTTCGTACAGATCGGTCAGCCCGGCGCAAACGATGACAACCTCGGCCTCATTGGCAACCTGAATGGCTTCCGTGATCAAAACTTCGTCGGGCTGATCACCTTTTTCGGTGTAGCCCGGCGCGTAAGTGACATTACCTGCCCCAACGAGTTTGACGACCTCAGCATACAAATTATCGAGCCGAGTGGGATTCATCAACGAACTACCCGCCCCCTGATAGCGGGGTTCTTTGGCAAAGCGACCGATGATGGCGACTTTAGTATTTTCTTTGAGCGGTAGGATGGCTCCCTCATTCTTAAGAAGCACAGCGCCTTCGCCCGCGACTTTGCGGGCCAGGGCGTGATGGGCATCAGCATCGTAGCTGAATTCTTCGGCCAGCGTGGCGTCGGCCTTGAAGATCATCGTCAATAGGCGTTCGGCAGCTTCATCTAAGACGGCTTCGTCCAAGGCTCCCGCCTTGACTGCCGCGACGATCATTTCATCATTGCCGTTGGGTGTGCCGGGCATCTCAAGTTCGGTTCCGGCATCCAGGGCGACGGGGCGGTCGTTCATGGCACCCCAGTCGGTGACCACGATCCCTTCATGGCCCCATTCTTCTTTCAAGATGGTGCGCATCAGCCGTTTGTGATCGCTGGCATAGGTCCCGTTGATCTTATTGTAGGCGCACATCACCGTCCAGGGTTGGGCCTCTTTGACCGCGATTTCGTAGCCCGGCAGGTAGATTTCTCGCAAGGCGCGCTCATCAACGACCGCGTCAATCGTCATCCGGCGGTATTCCTGGTTGTTGACAGCGTAGTGCTTGAGCGAAGTCCCAATCCCCTGGCTTTGGACGCCATTAATGTGAGATTTGGCCATTTCGCCGGTCAGATAGGGGTCTTCGGAAAAATATTCGAAGTTGCGGCCGCACAGCGGTGAACGTTTGATGTTGGCTCCCGGCCCCAAAATCACGCCGACTTTTTCCTGGCGACACTCTTCGGCGAGGGCAACCCCGACCGCATGGATCAAATCCCGATTCCAGGTCGCGGCCAGCGCCGCCGCCGTCGGGAAACAAGTTGCCGGAACACTCTCGTTGATACCAATATGATCAGCCGCCGCAACTTGCTTGCGCAATCCGTGGGGACCATCCGTCACCATAATGGATGGAACGCCCAACCGCTCGATCCCCTTCAATTCCCAAAAGTTCTTCCCCGAACACAAGGAAGCTTTCTCTTCTAGAGTCATTTGTTTAATAAGGTCTTGAATTTTTTTCACAGATCATTCCTTTTTTGCACGCAAAGCCGATAAGACGCAAAGTTTATCACTTAATATATCTTGGCGACTTTGCGTCTTTGCGTGAGATATTTATTTCCATCCTCGTGGATTCGATTCCATTTCTTCCCGTTTTGATTCTAACATTCCCTTCAATGCCTCGGCCTTATCAGGGAAGTGGGTGTGGGTATCGTAGGATTCGTTGGGGTCGTGGTTGAGGTCGAAGAGGAAGGGGCCTTGTTTGGCAACCCAGTAGGCACTGTTGTCGCAGCGATGGCGATCGATGTATTTAAAGTTATCGCGGGTGCGGACGCCCATGATTTTCTTGCCCTTCACGAAATACAAATCTTCGTGGTTGGCCTCGGCGGATTCTCCCTTCATCAGGGGGAGCATATCGACCCCGTCGATCGCGCGATCTTCAGGGAGGGGTATTCCGGCCATTCTCAGGAAAGTGGGGAAGAAATCGATATTCATCGCAGTTGCATCGACTTCAATCCCCGCGGGGATTTCGGCCGGCCAAGCGGCAATAAAGGGGACCATCTGGCCACCATCGAAGAAGTTATTCTTCCGCCCGCGGTGATAACCGGGATTGCCCTCAAACCAGGGGCCGTTGTCGCTGGTGAAAATGACCAGGGTGTTTTCGGTCAAACCATGTTCGTCCAACTTCTGCAAGATCTCGCCGATCGACCAGTCGATCTCCTGGACGCAGTCGCCATACCCGCCCCCATGGGAGGAACCCTCATAGTCCGCGCTGGCGTGGACGGGGTGATGGGGGAAGGGCGAGGGGTAATATACAAAGAAGGGATCGTCTTTGTTTTCGTCGATCCACCCGCAAATCTCGGTGGTGATGGCTTTGGTGAGTTGGGTCTGATCCGCGGGAGCCTCGATGACAATTTCATCATTGCGATAATAGGCGTAGGGCTTCATATCGTTGGAGTAATACGAGCCAAAGAAATGGTCAAACCCCTTCTCAGTCGGCAGATAGGGACTCTGATCGCCGAGGTGCCACTTACCAAACATCCCAGTTTTGTAGCCCGCGGCTTGCAGCGCTTCGGCGATGGTGATCTCGTCAGGCAGAATGCCGCGCACCCCATAAGGGAACATTAGCGGCACCATGATTTTTCCAATCGGGTGCGTGTGCGGGAAGAAAACCTGATGCACAAATCCGCGGTTGGGATACCGTCCCGTCAGACAGCTAAAGCGGGAAGGGGAACACACCGGGCTGGCGGCGTAGAAGTTGTTCATCTTCACACCATCTGCAGCCAATTTGTCGAGATGGGGGGTCTGGATCGCGGTCGAACCAAAACAGGAGATATCCCCGTGGCCCATATCATCCACAAAAACCAGGACGATATTAGGCGAGTTTGTATCGGCCGTTTTTTCAATCGATGTCAGATAGTCACGGTGATTTTCTAGTCTAAGGTCAGTTTTTCTTTCGTTCATAGAATTTTTAGCTTTATTGATATCTTTCAATTCGTGGGGTTGAGTCAGACTCGCACCCTTCACTTCGACTTCGCTCAGCACAGGCGATATACTGCGTTACTCAGGATGCTTGAAGCTCGACCCAATTTGTTGAGATAATACCATTTAT
>CAYVQU010000123.1:0-15515 GCA_964453155.1 uncultured Anaerolineales bacterium
TTTTCTCCTGCTCCACCTTAGCTCAACTGCCCCTATTCCGGGAATTGCTGGAATTATTAGATTGATAAGATAATTTCCCATCTGGGTTTTGGACCCAACAGATAAAACCAGTTGTCCAAAAATCTTCAATGGACTAATTTTCTAGCTCCTTCGAATCAGTAGGTTGGGGGTTCGACTCCGTCCGGGTGCGAAAAAACTCCCCAAGATTTGGGGAGTTTTTTCGCTTCGCACAAAGTTATCGTTCAGGCAGAGACAGTAGCTGATTTCCGTTTCATAGAGACCAAAATAACACTAAACACAACCAATCCCGCCCCCATGAGTTGCCACAGATCCAGTCTTTCTTTAAGAAATATGATCCCTAACAACGCGGCCATGGGTACCTCACTGGTAGCGATGATATTGGCCGTACTGACGGGCATCTTTTTGAGCGCGGCGGTGAAAAATGCAAAGGCCAATACGGTGGGATAAATAACCAGGATTGCCAGATGCAATATCGCCGGTGGGTCCACAAAAGTTGGATAGGGCCGAATAAACTGCAATGGGAGCAGTACCAACGTCCCAAACCCAAAGGCATACACCATTATCGTGATCGGGGAGTAACTGCCGCAAAGTTTTTTACCAAACAAATTAAAACCAGCATGCGCTACGGCCGAACTTAGCCCAATTAGCAATCCCAACGCGGACACCTTTCCGGCATCCAAAGTGATGAGCCCCGAAATCAGAGCGGTGCCGAGAATACTGCCGAAGATCGCCACGATCTTACGCCAATGAATGTGCTCTTTAAAAAAATAGGCCGCTGCGATAGAGATGATCGCTGCCTCGTTATATTGCAGCATTGTGGCGATCGACATACCGTTGATCAAAACCGAGGCATTCCAAAGGGCGTGGAAATAGCCGATTCCGATGCCTCCCATTAATGCCAGCCAAATCAGATCTTTTTTGGCGACCTTGAAATAACTGCGATCCCACACCAAGACAAGGATGAGAAACACGAAAAAGGTGAATAATTCCCGCAAGAAAGCCAGATTCAATGCTGATAGATCGCTGTGATTCGCGATGCCATTGATGAACAGCCCCGAACTACCCCAGCCACTAGCAGCCAGCAAAATAAACAGAATACTTTGGACCCGATTTTTGTCTAGCATATTTTTTACAATGGGAGTAATAGCACTTTATTTAGAAAAGAAACTTCTTGAATGGAGGTGATTTATTTTATAGGACGCGGATATTTATTGGTGTTCACATCATACTCTTGAGTATCATCAGTCCGAACTAACCCCAAATACCAAATCCCCCGCTTGGACGGTAGCAGGTTCCTGTCCAGGCTGCATCACCAGCAAAAAACCGCGGCGGCCTTTATTAAGAAATTTTAAAGCAGATTTCAATTCCGCGGCGGGCAGCCGTTTATCCTGACTTTGGGCCGCGAAATGACTAAATTCATCACAGGGTGCTGCGAAACAGACCAAATCCAGAATCAATTTCTGGCCGGTTTCCGCGTTCTCGATTACCAAAGTTTTCCCTATATCGGTTTCCCAAACATCCTGATCGTATTCAATAATGATGTTCTCTCCGGCGATGCCATCAACCATATGATCTCCAAAGCGATCTCGCATAGCCGCATAGTGGGAAGTGAAACCGATACACACCAAATCATCGTCATCGTAGGCTTTATCGGGATGATCTAAATGATGAATATCGAGAACGTGCTCCCCATTCGGTAAAGTCGCTTCGATGCCTTTTTTGTTGACCACGATTCGATCCACTTCCACCCGACGGGAGGCGTCATAAAAATATCCTGAAGGCGTTTCAATGATCAGGCCATTGGGCTGCAATTGAACCAATTTGACTGTGCCTAATGGTTGTAAATTTTCAGTCATTTTTTTGCTCCTTACCGGAATGAAACGCGGCTTTATAAATCTTTAGCGGCGGCTAGAATGATTCTTTGCAATTCAGTCTGATTCGCTGGGGACAACGGTTCAGGTTGGTGTTCTTTCAAAATTCGTTGAAATGTTGTTTTAGCCCGCTCACGAACATCAGGGGACGGTTGGGCCGTCATCGTTGGAGCTGGGTAGGTGAGTTCGGGTAACCAGATATCCCGAATCGTCCGGCGAGTGTGTTTTTGGGATAGAAAATGACCCCCAGGTCCGACCGCGGTGATCACGTCCAGGGCCAGTTGATCAGCACTCGTATCGATCCCCTGCGCCAGCTTGCGATGGGTGTGATAAATCTCGTCATCCAATATGATTTGCTCCGGTGCTAACAACGTCGCCGCGCGCAGGAGGCCCAACCCTTCCACCATATCAGCCCCGATGAGGGGGGTAAATAAAGACGTATAAACCGAATCCCGGCCCTGCTGCCATGATCCGGGATCCGCGCTACCGGTACTGAAGGCTCCGCCTAAAGATGGAACACCCCAATCATGAGCCAGTTGGACCGCGGCGGCATTGCACAGGTATTTTTCTGAAATACTGGCAATATATTCGCCTGACCGCGGGTCCATCACTGAAGCCAAAATTGAATGGAACACCGGCGCGCCGGGATTAACCAATTGCATCAGCACAATCGCGCTGACCACTTCTGCATTCCCCACCACCAAGGCCCCGCTCATCGTCGCCGGAGAGGTGGAACCGATGTTCGGCATAGCCATAAATCCGACTGGGACGCCCGCCGCGGCATAGGTCATGGCCCCCTCAATGCCGTGTTTGTCCTGAGCCAATGGAGCAATCGTGCATACCAGACAGGAGAGCGGTGGCCGCTGCCTTCGGTTTTCCACACTTCCGGCGATAACTGCGGCCATTTCCAGGGCATAGTGTGATAATTTTTCGCCAATGATCGTCACACTTTGGATGTGTTTGCTGGTGTTGGTGAAGCTGGCGTCCAACTCATGCAACGGACCCAAGCGACCATAATCCTGCGCGCTGACAATGGGCCAATAGAATGAGATCGAAGAAAGGTAATCAGCCACACCGGCCATCATAGCGACATCAGCTTTGGTGGACGGGCGATACTCCCCCGTATGAAAATCAATGGTTTCGGTACCGCTGCCATCCGTAGCAAAATGGCTGGCCGTACCATCTAGAATTAAATCTGTCCCCGCTACGCGTCCTGAAAGGGTATAGGTGCGCGGGGCGTGATCCATGGCTGTTAACACCAAGTCAGGGGGAATCCGCACGATTTGGCTTTCCCAATCTACCTGGGCGCCATGCTCAGCAAAAATCTGCAAAGCCTGTTCGGACGGGAACTGCACCCCCACGGTATCCAACACCTGCAGCGTCGCCGCTCTAATTTCTGAAATTTGGTCGTCGTTGAGTACACCTAAGCGCAATTTAGATTTTATCGGTTGGATATTGACCATTTTTGGGTTTCAGTAGGATGGCAGTTAAATGTAACCAGTTATTTCTAACCGCTAATCACGCTAATTTTCACGAATTTTGCATATTTCTGGAGATTTTTTATTCAAAATTGGTGCAGATTAGTGAAATTCGCGGTTTGTTTTGCGTCTTAGCATGAGATGAATTATTTCTTCAAAACGGGCACAAATTCAGCGTGATGCTCTTCATCGTGTTCAATGAAATAATCAAGCAATTGGACGATTGTGCCGCGTTCATCCCCCCATGGAAAGACAAAATCACCAGGAAACAGGTCAGTTGGAATCGCCTCAATGGCAGCTAATAAGTCTACTCGAGCTTTTTTCCAGTTCGCTAAGATTTGTTCGGTGGATAAAGTTTGCTGTTTGGCAATATCGTTAGCGTTGTAATCGGACTCATCTACCTCAATTCCCGGAATAATGTATTCGTTTCCCGCCTGAAAGGCCTGGAGGGTGGTGACCATTTCCCAATCCCAAGTGGCAATGTGACCGAGTAAGTCCCGAATTCGCCAACCGGTATCGGCATAGACTTCTAATTCTAAATCAGCCCCATCCAATAGATTCTTTAACGCCGCATGGGTTTCAGTCAACCGCTCCAACAGATACTGTTTGTCATTTGTGCTCATTGGGAAATTCCTTTCTGATCGCAATTGTCCTTGATCTTGGCGCATAATTTGAGATGATTGGATTATATCATGCCTATTTCGTTTTGATACGAATTATTTACTAAACGGGGCATTTTCGGAAATTACACAGAAATTTTATTGACATTTCAGAAGCAATACGTTATCCTGATATCAATGACAAAATTACATTGTCTCTTTTGTTTTTAACCTTTTTCAACCGCGGAGTACCCCGAGAACGCTGAGAATACTTTTGAGGAAAATCTCTTTGGGCTTTTGGCACCTTCAGCGGCTAATTTGTATTGACTTATCATCTAAAACCACTATTCTCCACGAGAAATGGGGCCTATGTTTAAACCAGACGAAATTGATTGGAAAATCATCGCTTTATTAAACGCCGACGGTCGGATGTCCAGTGCTGAGATCGCCAGAGCGTTGGGGGATGTTTCGGCGCGGACGGTCAAAAATCGAATTGATGCGCTCACCCAAAATGGCATCATTACTGTCCGTTCGATTGTCAACCCGGTGGCATTAGGCTATTCAGTATTGGCCGATGTCTTCATCGAGACCGAACCCGGTCAATTGCGCGCGGTGGCCGATCAGGCCGCCAGTTTAGCCCAGGTAACCTATGTGGCTTGCGCCACCGGAGACACCGATGTCATCATCTCGGTACGGGCGCGCAACGTCACCGAATTGTATGAATTTGTACTCGAAAAAGTTGAGCAGATTCCCGGGGTTCGGGATACCAAAACCTTTCTACTGCCCATCAGCATCAAAGGAAACGACACCTGGCTGCCACCCCACTCCCAAAAATCCGAAGAAAACGATCAGTAAAACTTACACTCTCAGGAGTAAATCATGAACCAAGCTCAACCCGAATCCACCTCCACCGCATTCCCCACCCAAGCCCAGGTTGTTATCGTCGGCGGAGGCGTTATTGGCTGCAGTGTGGCCTACCACCTCACCAAACTCGGTTGGAAAGATGTGGTCTTATTGGAGAAAACCCAGTTGACCGCCGGGACGACCTGGCATGCCGCCGGACTCGTCGTCACCCCCAGCGGGGATGAACTCAGCGTTGAAATGTCAACCTACACCATTGAGTTGATGAAGGCGCTCGAAGCCGAAACCGGGATGTCCACCGGGTTCAATCCCATTGGATATTTGCAACTGGCCTGCACCCCCGAGTGGCTCGAAGAACGGCGCCGAATGGCCGTCGCGGCCCGCCGGTTGGGAGTCAACTATCTCGAAGTATCTCCCGCCGAAGTCAAAGAAATGTGGCCCCTGGCCGATACCAGTGACGTCATCGCCGGGTTTTTCACTCCTGAAGATGGCCGCGCCAATCCCGTCGATTTTACGATGGCCTTAGCCAAAGGAGCCCGCATGGGTGGCGCCCGCATCATTGAAGAGACCGCCGTCACCGGGATCACTCAAAAAGATGGCCGGGTAACGGGGGTGGTCACCGATAAGGGCACCATCCAGGCCGAAATTGTGGTCAACTGTGCTGGAATGTGGGGCCGGGAGCTGGGCAAAATGGCCGGGGTCAATGTCCCCCTACAGGCGGCCGAACACTACTATTTATTAACTGAACCGATGGAGGGCGTCCACCCCGATCTGCCCATCATCGAGGATTTTGGCCGCTATTCCTACTTCCGGGAGGAGGTCGGCGGTCTGTTGGTGGGCTTCTTTGAACCCATCGCGGCCCCTTGGGGGATGGATGGCATTCCGAAAGATTTCTCCTTTGGCGAATTAAAGCCCGACTGGGATCGGATGATGCCCTATATCGATATCGCCATGGAACGCATCCCTGCCCTCCAAAATGCCGGAATTCACAAATTCTTCTGCGGACCCGAAAGTTTCACTCCCGATGGCGGTCCCCTCATGGGTGAAGCCCCCGAGTTGAAGAATTTCTTTGTCGCCGCGGGCCTGAACTCCCTCGGCATCCTCCAAGGTGGCGGGGTTGGCAAGATCATGGCCCAATGGATCGTCGACGGCTACTGCCCGGTCGATTCGTTGGACATCGATATCGCCCGCGTCTTCCCTTTCCAGAGTACCCAGAAATACTTGACGGATCGCACCGTCGAAACTCTGGGGCTGCAATATCAACTCATTTATCCCAACACCGCCATGCAGTCGGCCCGAAACCTGCGCAAAACCGCCATCCATAATCAATTAGCGGCGGCCGGGGCCTTCTTCGTCGAAGGCATGGGCTGGGAAATCCCCGATTGGTACGCCCCTCCGGGTATCGAAGCCAAAGTCGAAGAATACACCTGGAAACGCCAAAATTGGTTCGAGTATTGGGCCACTGAACACAAAGCCTGCCGGGAAGACGTCATTGTCATGGATGTCACCTGTATGTCTAAATTCCTGGTGCAGGGTCGCGACGCCGAGAAAGTGCTCAACCGGATTTGCGCCAACGACGTCGCGGTCCCCGTTGGCAAAGTAGTCTACACCCAATGGCTTAACGAACGCGGCGGATTGATGGCCGACGTGACCGTCACCCGGCTGGCCGATGACAAGTATTTCATCGTCAGTGCCGGTGATTTTTACGGGCACGACCTCATGTGGATGAATAAAAACATCCCCCCGGAGGCCCACGCCTTCGTCACCGATATGACCTCGGCCTACACCCTTTTGAACATCCAAGGTCCCAAATCCCGCCAACTGATGCAACGGATCACGACCGCCAATGTAACCGAAGCCGCCTTTCCGTATATGACGGCCCAGGAGATTGACATCAACTACGCTCTGGTTCAAACCATGCGGGTCACCTTCGAAGGTGAGTTAGGCTTTGAGTTGTATGTCCCGGCTGAATTCTCGGCCCATGTCTATGAAGCCGTTGTGGATGCCGGGCAAGATTTGGGTCTCCGCCACGCCGGGTTCCAGGCCCTGAACTCGCTCCGCATCGAGAAAGCCTATCGCGAATACGGCCACGATATGGATGAACACGACACCCCCCTGGAGGCCGGACTCGGTTGGGCCGTCAAATATGACAAACCCGGCGGCTTCATTGGCCGTGAAGTCCTCCTCCGGCACAAAGAAAGCGGACCGCTCAAATATCGCATGGTCCAATTCCTGCTCGAAGATCCCGAACCGCTCCTATATGGCAATGAGATCATTTACCGGGATGGGCAAATCGTTGGATATCTCCAAACCGGGTCGTACGGTTTCACCCTCGGTGGCGCCATGGGCATGGGCTTTGTCGAAAACGAGGCCGGGGCTACCAATGATTTCATCAACAGCGGCACTTATGAAATCGACATCGCCGGTGTCCGCTATCCAGCCAAGGCTTCATTGCGGCCGATGTATGATCCCAAAGGGCGCCGCGTTCGGTTTGAAGATTAATTTCCAATGCATCCAGAGTTAACGTCATTGCGAGCGGAGCGAAGCAATCTGAAAGATCATCTCAAAGATTGCTCCGTCGGCTCCGCCTCCTCGCAATGACGTTATTATCTTATTTTTTCGGGAATATCCATAGAAGGTTGATATGAGACTAACCCCCTTTCACCCCCGGACTTCGGAATTCTGCGAAGTCTACAACTGGAGCCTGTGGCAAAACTGGCTCTTGGCCGACATGTACGCCCCCGACCACATCCAAGAGTACTACGCCATCCGGACCGCGTGTGGGGTCTTTGATATGTCGCCCATCCCCAAGTACCACATTTACGGTCCCGATGCCGCCTGGTTTCTAGACCGGATCGTCACCCAAAATGTCACCAAATGCCCGGTCGGACGGGTGTTGTACACGCCGTGGTGCAATGATGACGGGAAGATTATTGACGATGGTCTCCTGGTCCGGCTGGATGAACAGTTTTTCCGGTTGACAGCCGGTGAACCCTGTTTGTACTGGCTCGAAGATAATGTCGCCGGCCTGGATGTGACGATCGAAGATGTGACCGATTTGGGCGTATTGGCCCTGCAAGGCCCCTTCTCTCGGCAGCTTCTCAAAACCATCACAGATGCCGATTTAGACCAGTTGAAATATTTCCATCTGTTGAAAGCCGAATTAGGCGGCGTTCCGGTTGAAATTACCCGGACCGGGTATACCGGCGATTTAGGCTATGAAATTTGGGTGGAACCCCAGTTTGGGGTCCAGTTGTGGGACGTAATTTTTGAGGCCGGTAAAAACTACGCCCTTATCCCCTTCGGCGATTACGCCCTCGAAATGGCCCGTATTGAAGCCGGATTGTTACTTGGGGATGTCGATTTCTACTCGGCCAAAAACGCGGTGTTCGATTTCGAAAAATCATCCCCGCTCGAATTGGGGTTGGGCTGGGCGGTCAAACTGGATAAAGATTACTTTATCGGGCAGCAAGCCCTGCAGGCCGAACAGGCCCGCGGCCCGGCCTGGAAAACAATCGGATTGGAAGTTAATTTGAATTCCCTGGAAGCCATTTATGCCGAATTTGGGATGCCCCTCTACTTGCCCTACGAAGCCTGGAACGAAGCAGTACCGATCTATTCCGGTGGGCAACAAATCGGCAAAGCGACCTGCGGGATGTGGTCACCCATGCTGAAGAAATATATCGCCATCACCCGGCTCAAACCCCAATATGCCGCGCCTGGAACCAAGGTCGACCTGGAAGTCACAATCGACGCCCAACGGAAAAAAGCCCGTTCGACGGTGGTCAAAATGCCGTTTTTCAATCCATCCCGGAAACGATCCCTGGGAGGTGCCCAGTGACCAACCCAAAATACGACGCCATCATCATCGGCGGGGGCCATAACGGTCTGACCGCCGCCGCCTATCTGGCCAAAGCTGGGCGCAAACCCTTGGTATTGGAAAAACGCCACATCCTCGGCGGGGCCGCAGTCACCGAAGAAATTTACCCTGGTTTCAAGTACACGGTCTACTCCTACGTGGTCAGCCTGCTGCCGCCCAGGATCATCCAGGAATTGGAGTTACCCAAACACGGGCTGCACATTTTGCCGCTGGAGGGGTCGTTCACCCCAACCGAGGATGGCAACTACATCGCCTCCTATCCCGACCTGGATGACACCCTCGATGAAATCCGCCGGCACTCCAAACGCGACGCCGATATCTATCCAGTCTTTAGCAATACCATGTACGACCTGGCTCGGGCCGTGCGCCCGATCCTGACAATGGTCCCGCCTGATCCGGCCAATCCGGGTCTTTCTGGGCTGCGGGTTTTACAAGAATTTGGCAGCCACCTGAAATCCCTGGGGAAAGAAAAATTCCACTGGCTCACCAAAATCATGACCATGAGCGCGGACGACTTTCTCAGTGAGTGGTTTGAGACTGACGTTCTCAAAGCGACTCAGGCCCAAATTGGGCTGATCGGCACCTTCCTGGGTCCCAAATCCCCCGGTACAGCCTATGTTTTACTGCATTACTATTTGGGTGAACTCGACGGGGCCTCCTCCGAGTGGGGTTTCCAACGCGGCGGGACTGGGGGGGTCAGCGAAGCCCTGGCCAGCGCGGCCCGCAGCTTCGGGGCTGAAATCCGCTGTAATGCCCCGGTTACCCAAGTAATCGTCAAGAACGGGCAGGCAGTGGGGGTTGCCCTGGAAAACGGCGACGAAATTTACGCCAAAACCGTCATCTCAGGCTGTGATCCCAAAGTCACTTTCCGTACCCTGGTCGACGAGAATGAATTGCCCTCCGAGCTAGTCACCGCCATCGACAAATTCAAGTATCGCGGCTCATCCGGCAAGGTTAATTTGGCCCTGGATGGGCTACCCGATTTCCCGGCAATGCAAGATAAAGCTCAAATTCGAGCCATGCAAGAAATTGCCCCAAGCATCGATTATCTCGAACGGGCCTATGACGATGCTAAGTACGGTGGCTTTTCAAAACGACCGCTCTTGGGCTGCATCATCCCCTCGACGGTGGACCCCACCATGGCCCCACCGGGCAAGCATTCCATGTCCATCTTCGTCCAATATGCTTCCTACGACATGCCCGCCTACGGCGACCGCGATCAGCAGCGCGCAGCCTTCGGGAACGCCGTCATTGATACCCTGGCCGAGTTTGCGCCCAATATCAAAGATTTGATCCTGCACAAGCAGGTCATCACCCCCTGGGATATTGAACAAACCGTCGGCATCACCGAAGGCAATATTTCCCACGGCGAATTAATGCTGGATCAACTCTTCTTTATGCGGCCAGTCCCCGGTTGGGCCAAATACCGCACTCCGATCCGCAATTATTATCAATGTGGTTCGGGTACGCATCCCGGCGGCGGGATCACTGGCTCACCCGGCCGGATGGCAGTCGCCGAAATGTTCAAAGATGGACACTAAGTAAAGGTCGAGTAATAGCACCCGAAATACTACGCTTCACCCTTCGATACGCTCCACTTAGAGTTCAAGAAATCAAGCATCCTGAGTAGTGCGTAGCTCGCGTAGCACATATCGAAGGGTGCGGTCGCTACTCAGGATGAAGCTTTGCAAGAAAAAATTTCTGGATGATTACTAAAACTTCGGAGAGTTCAATGTCCGTACAGACCAAACGGCAAAAAAAATATGATGTGATTGTAGTGGGCGGCGGGCATAACGGCCTGGTCGCGGCCGGATACCTGGCCAAAGCGGGTCAAAAAGTCCTGGTATTAGAACGGCGGGATATCCTGGGAGGGGCTGCCGTAACCGAAGAATTTTTCCCCGGCTTCAAGTTTTCAGCCCTGGCCGACGGCGCCGGTCATCTGGATCCCCAGGTGGTCGCCGATCTAGATTTGACTCAGCACGGCCTGAAAATTTTGCCGACTGAGCCCCTCATTTTATCCCTGCAACCCGATGGCAATCATCTCACCATTTGGACCGATGTCGCCCGAACCAGCCAGGAAATCGCCAAATTCTCGACAGCCGATGGGGAGGCCTACCCCCAGTTCATCGCCTGGATGCGCAAAATCAGCCGCATCGTGGTTGAGATGAATAAAATCACACCCCCCGATCTGCCCGAGATTGGCTTTGGTGATCTGAAAGATTATTTCGGTTTCGTTAAACCCGTGCTCGGTGTGGGCTGGAAACATATCGCCCAGGTGGTCCGGCTCATGCCGATGTCGATCTCCGATTTGCTCAACGAGTGGTTCGAATCGGATATCGTGAAAGGCACCATCGCGGCCGCGGCGATCAAATATCTGTCTTTGGGGCCGCAAGAAATCAACAGCACGGCTTACACCTTTTTGTATAACTGGGCCATCAGCAACACCGACCTGTTCCGTTCCAGTGGGCAGGTGCAGGGGGGCATGGGAGCGCTGACTCTGGCTTTGGCGCAGTCGGCCCAAAGTTTGGGGGCCGATTTAATGACAGATTGCGAAGTGGCTCGTATCAATCTCCAGCATGGCACAGCCACCGGCGTGACCTTAGCCAACGGCGATCAAGTTGAAGCCAAATTCGTGATCTCAGCAGCGGACGCGCGTACGACATTTACAAAACTCGTCGAGCCCTATTATCTGGATGCTAAAGTCATTAAGCATGTTAGCAATATCAAACATAACGGTACTCTGGCGCGGGTCCATTTTGCGCTGAACGCCTTACCTGAATTTACTGGGCTAAACGGGAGCGCAGAGTTGCTCAATGGGCATATCCAGATATCACCATCTGTCGAGTATATTCAAAAGGCCTACGACCCCACCAAATATGGCGAATTTTCGAGCCAGCCCTATCTGGATATGCAAATCCCCACCCTGACCGACCCATCGTTGGCACCTGATGGTCAGCATATCCTGTCGGTAACGGTGAAGTATATGCCCTACCGGTTGAAGGATGGGAACTGGGATGATCTCTGTGAGACCGTCGCTCAGATCGTGACCGATACGATTTCGATTTATGCCCCAGGGTTCGAGCAATGCATCCAAGATAGCAAAGTGATTACGCCCCTGGACATGGAACGAACGTACCACCTCCCCGAAGGCCATCCGGCTCATGGCGAGATGACCCTCAATCAATTCATGTGGATGCGCCCGATCCCTGGGTACGCCCAATATAATTCACCCATCGCCAGTTTATACTTATGTAGTGCCGCCGCTCACCCGGGAGCCGGGGTTACCGGCATCGGTGGACGTAATGCGGCCCGGCAGATATTGAAAGATTTGAAATAAATTTTCATCGCAGAATAGTTGAGTAAAGATGACCAAGATTAACGTCATTACGAGCGTTTTTTGCGAAGCAATATGGATAATGTCTTGCAAAATTTAGATTGCCACACTTCGCTCCGCTTCGTTCGCAATGACGTTAACTGCACTATTCCATGTTGACTCAAAATGACAATGAAACAATGAAAATCCACGTCCAACTTTATTCGGTCCTCCGGGATAAACTCCCCCCAGAAGCCAAGGGGCGGACAACATTGAAGTTGGATGCGGGTGCGACGCTAGCGGATTTGCTATCAAAACTAGATATTCACCGTAAAGTCGTCATCAGCGTGAATGAAGATCACGAAACTGATAAAACTCGCCGATTACAAGATGGCGATATAATAAAAATTTTTTCATCCATTAGTGGTGGTTGATTTAAGCAGAGACCTTCAAGGTTTATAAAACCTTGAAGGTCTAGGTCTAAGAGAGAGGAGAAATATCATGCCAAACGGCTATACCGGAAAAATCTTGCACGTTGACCTGACGACCGGGAGTTTCCACGTCGAGGAACCCGGGGAGGCTTTCTATCGCAAATATATGGGGGGCAGTGCTTTAGCTGCGCATTATTTACTCAAAGAAATGCCCGCCGGGGTTGATCCGCTGGGACCGGAAAATATTCTAGTAATCGCCTTGAGTGTCGTGACCGGAACTGCCATTTCGGGCCAGAGCCGGATGACGGCCGCGGCCAAATCGCCGTTGACGGGCGCGATCGGCGACTCGCAAGGCGGCGGGTTCTTCCCGGCGGAATTGAAATTTGCCGGGTACGATGCCCTAGTGATCAAAGGCAAAGCCAAAGAGCCGGTTTATCTCTGGATCAACGAAGGGAAATTTGAACTTCGGGATGCATCTCATCTCTGGGGGAAGATCACCGGCGAGGCCGAAGCCGCCCTGAAGGAAGAGCTGGGTGACAATAAAATCGAAGTCCTGCAAATCGGTCCGGCCGGCGAGAAAAGTGTGCGTTTCGCCGGAATTTTCAGTATGTCCAACCGGGCTAATGGCCGCACCGGGATGGGGGCTGTGATGGGGTCTAAAAATCTCAAAGCGGTGGTGGTGCGCGGCAAACAACGGCCCAAACCGGCCGACAAAGCCGGGTTGAGCACCCTGGCCAAATGGGGCGCCAAAAATTTCCCTGAATCCGATATCACTGGGTTGGGTCAATACGGCACCGCCGAGACCACCGGTGCTAATCAGGCTTCCGGGACTCTCCCAACCTACAACTACAACAGCGGCGTCTTCGATGGGTGGGAACCCATTGATGGCACCACAATGTATGACACGATCTTGCGCGGGGCCGCCGAAGGCAAACAAGACCGGTTGGGCCGTGACACCTGCTATGCCTGCACCGTCCGTTGCAAACGCGTGGTAGAAATTACCGAGGGGCCGTACACAGTTGATCCCCATTACGGCGGGCCGGAATATGAAACAACTTCAACCTTTGGTAATTACTGCGCAGTCGATGATTTAGCCGCTATCAGCAAGGCCAACGAAATCTGCAATCAGTACGGGCTGGATACCATCTCGTGTGGAGCGACTATCTCCTGGGCGTTTGAAGCCTTCAACGAGGGTAAATTGACCCTAGAAGACACCGACGGCCTCGACCTGACCTGGGGTAACGCCGCCTCCATGGTAGCGCTGACCAAGAAAATTGCCAACCGCGAAGGTTTCGGCGATTTACTGGCGGAAGGCTCGGAACGGGCCGCCCAGAAAATCGGACGCGGCACCGAAGAATATTTGATCACTTTCAAAGGTCAGGAAGCTCCGGCTCACATGCCGCGGGTCAAACGCTCGCTGGCGGTCATTTATGCCACCAATCCCTATGGCGCCGACCACCAGACCCACGAACACGACCCGGCCATCGAAGAAGACGATTTCGAATATTATGAAGACCGCATGGCCGTTTTGGGCTTCACTGAGGGGGTCGAATTCCAATCCTTGGGAGCCGAGAAAATTCGCTTTGCGGCTGTCTCCCAGCGCATGTACAGCGCCATGGACAGCCTGAACCTGTGTCAGTTTGTCTACGGCCCGGCCTGGCAGCTTTACGGACCCGAAGATATGGTTGAGTTGGTCCGCACCGTCACCGGGTGGGAGGATGTCACCTTCGACGAGTTACAAACCGTCGGTGAACGCCGGATGAACATGCTCCGGGCCTTCAACGCTCGCGAAGGATTTGACCGTCAGCACGATGTCATCCCTGAGAAGCTCTTCAAGCCCCTCACAGGTGGGGTCAGCGACGGTTGGGTCCTCGACCGCGACGAAGTCGCTGGGGCCTTGGATAAATATTTTGAAATCAACGGTTGGGATGTCGAAACCGGAAATCCAACGAAGGCGAAATTAGATGAATTGGAATTAGGCTGGGTGGCTGATTTATAGAAATCCCCACAATTTTCTAAACGAGATCCAAACAAATCGAGGCGTCCCAATATAGGACGCCTCGACTTTTTAAACATCAAAAAGTCGATTCAGGGTTGGCGCTGCTAAGGCTTGGTACATCCGATCCATTTCTTCGGGGGATTCAGGCATATCACCCAGCACCCAGGAAGTTAACAAAGAAACCAAGGCGCTGACGAGAAATGTAGCAGCGATATGAAGGGTGATTTCATCGCTAACAATGAACAGTCCCATAATTTCCACTTGCTTCTCCAGCCGCGTAATGAGGGGATTCACCAACATTACCAAACCAAATTCAGGATGTTCGGCATTCATTTTGAACCATTTGTGTTTCTCGGCCGCAATCCGAAATAAGGCCAGGCTGGGTAGGAGCGTTTGGGGCACACCGGCCGGGTAGCCCCCCTCGTCCAGAATTTCCTGGATTTCTTGTTCGATCTGAGCCATTAGCTGACCGAACATAAACCGCCCTAAATCTTCCTTATCTTCAAAATGGGCATAAAAGGTGGCCCGACCAATATCGGCCCGTTCGACGATGTCACTGACGCTGATTTTTTTGTAGTCTTTCTCCAGCACTAATTCTCGTAATGCACCCAAGATCAAACGTTTGCTGCGGACTGCGCGCCGGTCAGGTTTGACGGATTTTCCCTGTGTTTCCATACAATTCTCTCGATTCTGTCTGGTAACTGACAAATTTTTGATTTTTGTGTCTTGACGATTTTATTTAGATATATATAATCCGATACATCAGTATTTTACCATACAATTGTTCAATACCAAACATAAGTACATTATCTCTTTGAAAGGATGAAAAATGAAATTACAAATCAGACAAGAAATCAATGCCCCCGCCGACAAGGTTTGGACCGTATTGGCCCATCAATTTTCCGAAATCGGCGAATGGTCCCCGCGAATTGAGTATTCACGGGCAATGGATATGGAAGAAGTTCCGACTGAGTTTACCGTGGCTTCTCTACCCTACATCTAGGATACAAATGATCAGTCATGGTGTAGACTCTTGTTGACCAAAACAGGAGATAACCATGA
>CAYVQU010000124.1:0-15509 GCA_964453155.1 uncultured Anaerolineales bacterium
TCCTTTGTAACTTGGTGAGCATTTTTTTTGATCATTCTAGCCCTCTACTGCCTCAAATATAAAGCTCCAATAGTTAACACGACAAAAAATAGGGCCGTGATCCCTGTGGCTTGCAGAATTTCGTTGGGCTCGCGTTGATCATCCAAAGACATATCTGGGTAGACACCGGTGACTTCTAGCATCGGTCCACCCAGCCAGGCAAAGACTACCCCGCCGATCAGACCTCCGACATGCCCCCAATTGTCGATCCCTGGCGAGAGTCCGATGAAAAGGTTGATTAGGGCGATACTGATAATGCTGTTAAGTGCTTGCCGAAACGCGGGGCCAAAGACTTCTCGATTATGATAGAAAAACACCCCTTGAGCCCCGATTAGCCCAAAAATGGCAGTTGATGAGCCTAACGATGGGGCCTCGGTAAACATCATTGAGAATACGTTGCCCCCAAATCCGCTCAAAACGTAAAGAGCCAGATAACGCCAGTGGCCATAAAAGCGTTCCAATCGGGGGCCGATCCGATATAGGGCATACATATTAAAGGCAATATGCAGTCCCGAACCGTGCAGCAGCATCGGTGTGACCAAGCGCCAGAGTTGGCCCTGCGCGATCAAATGATTAACTTTAACCCCCAAAGCGGCCGGAAGATCAATGTCGAGCCAATAATTGGTGCCCATTTGGGCTAAGTATATGGCGATTGTGATCACCAACAATGAATAGGTGACGTAGGGTTTTTGGTTGGGGAGTTTAACCGGGATCCGGGTGGGGGTGGCGGTAGTGCGCGGTGGTTGCTCCGGCTGGGTCGGCGGCGGTGTGGTATCCTGGTTGGAATCAGAGGGGGGAATTTGATAATTCAAAGGGTTACCTTACGATGTTGTATGCGGTGATGTTCTGTTTGGATAATAGCCTCGATAACCTCTACGGCTTCTACCAACTTTTGGTCGCGGTTTAAGACCACATAGTCAAATTTCTGAGCTTGAACCAATTCATCTTGGATTTCGTCCACCCGCACTTTGATTTGCTCGGCGGAATCTGAGCCGCGCGCCACCAGGCGGGCAGTCAACTCATCTTGGTTTTCGGTGGAGAGGAAGATCAGCAATGCTTCTGGGCATAGTGCCTTAATCGTCGCGGCGCCCTGCACATCCAGCCGCATGACCACGTCCTTACCGCTGGCCAAAGCTTGCCGGACCTGCTCTTTAGGCACTCCTTTGTAATCCTCGTAGACTTTGGCGTATTCCAATAATTCATCTTCGGCGATCAGATCTTCAAACTCTGCGCGTGTGAAGAAGAAGTAATCTACGCCATGGGTCTCACCTTCCCGGGGTGCCCGGCTGGTGGCCGTGATGACAAAGTGAAAATCCGAATTTCGGGCGGTCAACAGCTGAACGACGCTGTCTTTCCCGACGCCCGAAGCCCCCGAAATGACAATTAATAACGGTTCGGGTTGGTACAGGTTGAAGTTGTTTTCTAAAGACGTGTTCATGGTATTTCCTTGGTTCCCCGATTATAATACCGATTGAAAAATTTTAGTTGGAGTGTTTGTATGCCCGCATATGAATATCGTTGTTTAGATTGTCGGCGGCGGTTTCAGGTTTTTATGACCTATGCCGAATATGGGACCAAAGAAGTCCATTGTACCCACTGTGATAGTGCCAATATCCAGCGCAAAATTGGTCGGATCCGGATTGCCAAATCAGAAGACAGCCGGATGGAAAGTTTGGCCTCCGATTTTGATGATCCCGCGGCCCTGGCGGGATTAGAAGATGATCCTCAGGCTCTGGGGCGGATGATGCGTAAAATGAGCTCAGAAATGGGAGAAGATATGGGCCCCGAATTTGACGAGGTAGTCGACCGCCTCGAGAAGGGTCAAAGCCCGGAGGATATCGAATCGGCCATGCCCGATTTAGGCGCTGACGACGGCCCGATGGGGGGGGATATGGGCATGGGTGGCCTCGACGATTTCTAGCGAACGATGCTGGCTGGACAATTTGTCCAGCCAGCATCGTTCTAAAACTCCGTATCCACAAACCCAAAATTATAGACTCTATTCCCGTCGGCCGGGATATTTACATTTTGCTTGACAATATTGACATGCCCATTGCCCGATAATTTCCAATCATAGGCCGGGGGCGGCAAATCTGAAACTTCAATTTGCAGGCAGTAATCTCCTGGCGGCAGGTCGGCAAATTTGTAGCTGCCGTCGTTTTGGGTGTAAAGAGTTTGGCTGTTGGGGTTGCCGCAGTTCCCAGGATGCAGGTAGATCGGGATCTTATCAAAGCGTTGTTCGAAGCCATCAATGGTCTGATTGTCATTTTGATCGTCCCACAGGATACCAGAGAGACCTCCCGTCCCCCCACCTGCGCTGCCGCTTGAGCCGGGATTCTTTACAGGTGTATTGGTCGGTGTGGGCGGTGGGGGGATGATCGGGGCCAGTGATAAATCTCCGAAAACAGCAACAGTGCCATTTTCCCCCTGGGAGACCCAACAATCGACCGGCTGTTGGTACTTGGCTAATTCCACTCGCACCCAAAAGTCGTCTTCGTTACGGCCATTGACACGGGCTGTTTCACCTTTGGTCATATCTCCAAATGCCAGCGGGTAATTTGTTCCCGGTCCAGAGCGACAGAAGGTGTTTTGTTGGGCCACCACAGTGGGGGGGGCGGGGGTTGGGGTTTGGGTGGGCGTGCGTGTCGGTGAGGCGGTTTTAGTTGGAGTCGGCGTTTCAGTCGCGGTTGGCGAGGCTGTTTCGGTGTTTGTTGGGGTAGGCGTAGGGGGCAGCGGTGAAGGTGAGGGGGTTATTGAGGCTGTTTCAGTTAGATGTACGGTCGGTTTCTTCGGGGTAGAGGTTGGTTCTAGCCCTGAAAAAAGATCGCGCCCACCAAAAAATAAGGCACTAATAGCCGCAATCCCGATTAATCCACTGATAATGCGGCCGCGCCAGGTTTTTAAAAATCCGGTTGGGGCCGTAGCCGGAGATATCGGAATTACTTTTTTGTCACCAACAAAGCGCAGTCCCGTAATCCCCATCGTTTGCAAGCTGACACTGTCGTTGAGGGCCAGCGCTTTGAGTTCGTAGCCCGCATTGGCCGGAATCTTCACGAAAACGTGTAAACTGCCAGCTTCAACTTTGGTAATTACCAACTCGTCAGCCGCAGCGCCGGTGTTCTCCGTCAGGAAGGTCAATAACTTGGCTTGAAATTCATCGTCAAAATCGGTTAGCGCTTGCCCCTTGATAATGATCTCAACTTCTTTCGGCTCAGGGTCGGAGGGTGGGGTCAAGTCGGTCTGACGGGCAACCAGGGCGGATTCTAGGTCAGTATATCCTTTGGCTGGATCACGAAAATATTCAATTTGCTGCGTTCCCGCCAGTTGATAGCGCATCTCTGCGGGGATTTGGATGTCATCCAATAGGACCGGTAAAATGAAGGGGTCGGCGGCATCCTCCGCTAAATCTAATTCCTTACGCACATTTTTTGAAGCCGCTGAATGGGGAGAGAGTTTGAGCACGAAGGCGTCGGCGGTGTCGATGGCTTTTACGATTTGCAGTCGCCATTGGCGTCCGGCTTGAATATCGGCGCGATCAAGCCAGGTCTCAATTCCCGCCGCTTCTAATTTCGCCACAACCGTATCGACGAGTTCGCGGTCTTGCCGGGAATAGCTGATGAATACATGCCCCATACCGACCTCCTTATTAGTATTATACGTGATCAAAACGTGTTTATTGCCTAAAATTAACCGCAGATCAACCCTGACGCACGCAGATAAAATTCTAAATCAGCGTTCAATTGCGCGAATCGGCGGTTTTCTATGCCAAAATAAAGATGATCCTTTGTTGAAATCTAAAACTATATAAGAAAAATCTAGGATAAAATGATAACGTTATGATAAACCCCCCTCATGTGATCATTTATACTGACGGTGCGTGTTCTGGCAATCCCGGACCTGGCGGGTGGGGCGTGCTCTTGAAGTTTGGTCGCCACGAAAAAGAGCTTTCGGGCGGAGCGACTGAAACCACCAATAACCGGATGGAACTTCAGGCCGCGGTTGAAGCTTTGCAAGCCCTCAAAAAAAACTGCCAGGTCGATTTCTACACCGATTCCGAATACGTCCGCCGCGGCATCACCGAATGGATAAAAAACTGGAAACGCCGGGGCTGGAAAACGGCTGGTAAGAAACCGGTCAAAAACCAGGATTTATGGCGGGCTCTCGATGCTGCGGCCCAAACGCACCAAATTAATTGGTACTGGGTAAAAGGTCACGCCGGACACCCGGAGAATGAACGCGTTGACGAATTGGCCCGAATGGCAATCCCCAGGTGAAATAATATACCGTGCTGATGTTCGTATCACGCTTCACGCATTACATATCACGCAATAAACCACCTTTTTTTGACTGAACCTAATTTTATAGAATGGAGTCCCCCATGAAATTCAACTACGGCAAAATATTCCTCCTCGGATTTGGGTTTTTCGGCGTCAGTGTGATCTGGAGCGTATATAACGCCTTCGTCCCGATTTTTTTGGCCGACCGCTTTGGATTAGAAGCCGGATTGATTGGTTTCTTCATGACGCTCGACAATATTGCAGCCCTCTTTATCCAACCTCCGGTGGGCGCCTGGTCCGACCGCCTGCGGACTCCGATTGGGCGGCGGTTGCCTTTCATATTAATTGGTGCCCCCATTTCGGCCGTGGTCTTTGGTTTGATTCCATTAGCAGCAGCTTTGCCATTGTTTGTGGCCTGTACCAGCACCCTATTGCTGAGTATGGCTTTGTGGCGCACCCCGGTTGTGGCCTTGATGCCAGATGTTACCCCTTCGTCCAAGCGTTCCCAGGCCAATGGGATCATCAACTTTATGGGCGGGATAGGAGCCATCATTGCCTTCTTGCTGGGGAGTAATTTATATAAGCAAAATCCGGCCTTCCCTTTTTGGTTGGGGTCTGGGTTGGTGATCGTCGCCGCTATTTTAGTTTTGATCTTCATCAAAGAGCCTAAAGAATACGGCGAAGCCGAAGAGAAGCCCGATATGTTCGCCAGCCTGAAAGCGGCCTGGCAAGATGATGATAAAAGTGCTTTACGACTCTTTCTGGCGATTTTTTCCTGGTTTGTGGGCTACAATGCCATCGAAGCCTTTTTCACGCTCTACTCAGTCAATCATCTGGGCCTTCATGAAGCGGATGGGGCCAGTATGTTGGGGCATCTGTCGTTGTTTTTTGTGCTCTTTGCCCTGGTCGCGGGCGTAGTCGGGGCTAAAATTGGCCGCCGGGTGACAATTTCGTTGGGATTGATCCTGCTGGTGATATTGACCGCGCTAATGTTCGTCTTACCGCCCGATTTGTTAGCAACCGCATTGGCTAAACTGCCCGTTCTCGGTACGGTGCGGACGATCAGTTTGATCTTGATGGTAGCTGGCATTGCCTGGGCCTTGATCAATATTAATTCTTTGCCGATGGTGGTTGATCTGGTCGAGAATGCCCGCATCGGGACGTATACTGGTTTGTATTATCTGTTCTCCACCCTGGCGGCGATTGCCGGTCCGAATGTGAACGGCTGGATCATCCAACTCACTGGGAATAACTACAACTCGATCATGATCGTCGCACCGATCTTTATGGCTTTAGCCCTCATCTTGATGTGGGGTGTCCGCCGCGGGGAAGCCAAAGAATAATATCGTTTTGAAGACCCCAGGGGTTTCATAGCAAGCTTGTGCATCTTGCGGTAAGTATGAAAACCCCTGGGTCTCACCAGATAAAGGTGGCAGGTGAAAGCAGACAGCCTTCAACCCAGCATACTTCATATTGACGATCAGCTCCTGGTCGTCAGTAAACCCGCGGGCTTACTTTCCATCCCGGATGGCTATGACCCGGCCAAACCCCACCTGCGCGCCCTCCTGGACCCCGAATACGGCCGCCTGTGGACTGTCCATCGCCTCGACAAAGATACCAGCGGTGTTATTGTTTTGGCTCGGACCGCCTCCGCTCATCGTCATCTCAATCTCCAATTCGCAAATCATCAAATATCCAAAACTTATCATGCCCTGGTCAGTGGCCGCCCTGAATGGGATGCGATCACCGTAGACGCGCCCCTGCGGGCCAACGTCGGGCGCCGCAAACGCACCGTGGTTGATTTCGAACGGGGTAAACCAGCCCTAACCCATTTCGAAGTTGTAGAACGGTTCGAAGCGTACACGCATATGTTGGCATTTCCTAAAACCGGCCGTACCCATCAAATCCGCGTTCATCTTTATCATTTAGGATTTCCAATTCTCTCCGATCCGCTCTACGGACCGGGAAAAAAATCCAATCTCGTTCCCCGCTTGGCCCTCCACGCCCACACCATTGCCTTCATCCACCCAGCCACCAGTGACGAAACCAGTTTTACCGCCGAATACCCGCTTGATTTCGCAGCATTGCTCCGCAGTTAAAGCTCCGTTTTTTATCCCCCTCTCCCCTTCCCCCTCAACTCTAAACCCGCCGTTCTTTTCTCCTCTGTTAATTCTATATAAGAATCTCTCTCCCAGATCGCCCAATTCTTGACTTGACTTTCACCCCATTGTATAATCGAAGTTGTGTTTTTAGCACTCATGTATCGAGAGTGCTAAAAGGATTAGCAGATGAGCAACCTGACTGAAAGACAAAAACTCATTTTAGCCTTGGTGGTCCGCGAGTATGTCGATTCGACGCAACCCGTCGGATCGAAACGCTTGGTGGAAGCTTACAATCTCGATTTCAGCTCAGCCACGATCCGTAATGAGATGGCGGCCCTCACCGATGGCGGTTATCTGCAGCAGCCCCACACTTCGGCCGGTCGGGCGCCCACCGAAGAGGGTTATCGTTTTTTTGTCAGCCAGTTGATGGGCCAGACGATTTTGCCGGAGCAGACGCAGCGAACGATCCAGCATCAGTTCTATCAGGCCCGGCACGATTTCGATCAGTGGATGCGGCTGGCGGCTTCAATTTTAGCCCGTCAATCTCAAGGGGCCTCCCTGGTAACCTCGCTGCACCCCGAACACGCCCGGCTCAAACACCTGGAGTTGATCGCCACCCGCGGCCGCCAGGTTTTGATGGTCTTAGTGCTCGAAGGCGGTGAAGTCCGGCAGCAAATGCTAGCCCTGGCCGAACCGGTTTCGCAGGAAAAACTTAGCCAGGTAGCCGGATGGCTCAACGAAGTGGCCCAAGGCCAAGACGCTGGTTATATTTCCGATACGATCGCTCAGCGTACCGATGCCCTGGAGCAGGACATTCTGCGGCTGGCCGCTGATGAGATGGAGCAATCAGATAGTTTGTTGGCCGGTGAAATTTACCGGGATGGCATTTCGAATGTGCTGGCCGAACCCGAATTTGCCGAACCTGGCGTGGCGCATCGAGCCCTACGCTTTTGGGAGCAGCGCGGTCACTTAGAAGATTTGCTCTCCCAAACTGTGATGGTGCCCAGCAGCGGTGGCATCCATGTTTTGATCGGTGGCGAAGGGACCTGGGAAGATTTGAGCGAATGCTCGGTTGTCCTCTCTCGGTATGGCGTCCCTGGCGTGGCGACCGGAGCTCTAGGGGTTCTCGGCCCCACTCGGATGCCTTACGCCCACACAATTTCGACTGTACAATTTGTCGCTGGTTTACTTAGCGATTTAGTTGGTGAAACCCTAGCGGAGTAATTATTCTCATATGGCAAAGAAGAAAAAGAAACAAAAAGAGGAAGAAATTCCTGAAGAAGAAGTTGTTATCGAAGCTGATGACGAACTCGAAGCTGAAGAAGTCGAACTCGATCCCGAAGAAGTCGCCGATGCCCTCGACGACGATGATATCCCGGTCAAAGAGAAATTAGATCTCGTCAAAATGGCCTGGGATGCCAGTGAAGCCAAGGCGGCCGAATATCTGGATGCCAAGCTGCGAGCCCAGGCTGAATTCTCGAATTACAAGAAACGGGTCAACCGTGATCGAGAACAATTCCAGAAAGATGCCGTCGGCCGCGTGGTTCGTAACTACCTGGCGGTATTAGATGATTTAGACCGCGCCCTCAAGGACAAACCGCAAGACGGTGACGGTGCCACCTGGGCTGAAGGGATCGAGCTTATTTACCGCAAAATGGTCACCCTGCTCGAAAACGACAGCGTCACCCCCATTGAGGCTGAAATCGGGCAGCAATTTGACCCCAACTTGCACGAAGCCATCGCTCGAGTTCCCGGTACCGACCACGAGAGTGATGCAATTATTGATGTAATGCAAATCGGCTACATGATCGGTGAACGGGTTCTACGCCCCACCCGCGTGGCGATTGCAGAGTAGCTGTCTGACAGGTCCAAGTAGTCGGACAAATCAGACCACTTGGACGCTTTAGACCAGTAAGATATATTGGAAAACCAAATTAACAAACAACCAATTAAACTATCAATTGGAGGAATACAATGGCAAAAATAATCGGAATTGACTTAGGAACCACCAACTCAGCGGTGGCAGTGATCGAAGGTGGCGAACCCACCGTAATCCCGTCCGCCGAAGGCGAACGCCTGGTTCCCTCAGTAGTCGCAATCAATAAAAATGGCGAACGGCTGACCGGCCGCCCGGCCCGCAACCAGGCCGTGGTGAATCCCCTGGACACCGTTTTCTCGATCAAACGCTTCATGGGGCGCAAATATGATGACGCCGAAGTGCAGCGCGCCAAAGATATGGTGCCTTACGAAGTCACGAAAGCCCCGAACGGCGACGTGCGCGTCAAATTAGGCGGTAAAGAATATTCTCCGCCTGAGGTTTCCGCCATGATTTTGGCGAAAATCAAAGCCGACGCGGAAGCCTACCTGGGTGATACTGTGACCCAGGCCGTCATCACCGTCCCGGCGTACTTCAACGACGCCCAACGGAATGCGACCAAAGATGCCGGTAAGATCGCTGGCCTTGAAGTCCTGCGCATCATCAATGAACCGACAGCTTCATCTCTGGCTTACGGTCTCGACAAGAAATCCAACGAAGTTATCGTGGTTTATGACCTCGGTGGCGGCACCTTCGATGTCTCGATCCTCGAAGTTGGCGATGGCGTTTTCCAGGTTCGCTCCACCAGTGGTGACACTTTCCTCGGTGGCGACGACTTTGATCTGCGGATCATCGACTTTTTGGCCGATGAGTTCCAGAAAGACAACGGCATCGACCTGCGTCTCGACCGCCAGGCCCTCCAGCGTCTCAAAGAAGCCGCTGAAAAGGCTAAGATCGAGCTTTCGAGCCTGGGTAAAACCGAAATTAACCTGCCCTACATCACCGCCGATGCTTCGGGTCCCAAACACCTGGTTTTGAGTCTCTCCCGCGCGCAACTAGAGCAACTGACCGCTGATTTGGTCGACCGCTCGATGGGTCCGGTGAAACGAGCCCTCGATGATGCCGGTCTCAAACCGACCGAGATTAACGAAGTTGTGATGGTTGGTGGGATGACCCGGATGCCAGCCGTCCAGGAAGCCGTCAAAAAATTCTTCGGTAAAGAGCCCCACAAGGGCGTCAATCCCGATGAAGTTGTGGCCGTTGGCGCTGCCATTCAGGCGGGTGTCCTCGGTGGCGATGTCTCTGACATCCTGCTCCTCGACGTGACCCCGCTAACCCTGTCCGTTGAGACTTTGGGTGGCGTGGCAACCCCCCTGATCGAGCGCAATACCACCATCCCGGCCCGCAAGAGCCAGATTTTCTCCACGGCCAGCCACAACCAACCCCAGGTTGAGATCCACGTACTGCAAGGTGAACGCCCGATGGCTGCCGACAACAAATCCCTCGGCCGCTTCATCCTCGATGGCATCCCCCCGGCGCCGCGTGGTGTCCCCCAAATCGAAGTGACCTTCGATATCGATGCCAACGGCATCATCAAAGTAACCGCCCAAGACAAAGCCACCGGCCGCAGCCAAAACATCACAATTACGGCCTCCTCTGGTCTCAGCGAAGCCGAAATCGAACAGATGAAACGTGACGCTGAAGTCCACGCCGCCGAAGATGAGCAACGCAAGGCCCTGGTTGAAGCTCGCAACAACGCCGACAACATGGCCTACACCGCTGAAAAAGCTCTCGAGGATTTGGGCGAACAGGTTCCTGAAGAGATCAAGACCCAGGTCAGCGAGAAAGTGGCCGAAGTTCGAGCCGCGCTCGACAATGAAGCCATCGACGCCGACACCCTCAATCAGGTAACGGAAGAACTCTCCAAAGTCATTCAACAAATTGGCGCCGCTACCTATCAACAGGAAGGAGGCCCACCTCCTGGAGCCCCCGGCCCCGAAGGCTATGCCCCACCCCCTGATGGTCAGACCGGTCCCAGTGATGATGAAGACGTGGTCGACGGCGAGTTCAAAGACGCGTAAATTATTTTCAGGTTGAAAGTTGCAGGTTGAAGTTGGAAAAACAGCCTGCAACTTTCAACTTTTAACCTTCAAGCTTAAAAATATGCCCCAAGATTATTACGAAACCCTTGGTGTTTCCCGCGATGCGCCGGACGGTGATATCAAGTCAGCCTTTCGGCGCTTAGCGCGTCAATACCACCCCGATGTGAGTAAAGAACCCAACGCTGAGGAAAAATTCAAAGAGATTAACGAAGCTTATGCGGTCTTATCCGATCCGGATAAACGAGCCGCCTACGACCGCTTTGGTCATGCCGGTGTCCAGGGACAAGGTGGTGTGCCCGATTGGACCACGATGGATTTCTCCGATATTTTGGGGGATCTGTTTGGCTTTGGTGGGTTCGGCGGCTTTGGGCGCTCTTCATCCCGCTCCCGGACTGCCCCTCGCCGGGGGGCTGATCTTCAATATCGAGTCAATTTAGATTTCGAAGAAGCTGTTTTCGGCGTCGAAA
The DNA here is from genome assembly GCA_964453155.1 of uncultured Anaerolineales bacterium. Classification (GTDB taxonomy): domain Bacteria; phylum Chloroflexota; class Anaerolineae; order Anaerolineales; family UBA11858; genus CAYVQU01. Next base: position 10,804 of record CAYVQU010000124.1, read on the forward strand.
AAGAAATTGAGATCACTCGTGACGAACCCTGTGATACCTGTAATGGCACCGGTGCTAAACCGGGAACTTCTCCCTCGCGCTGCTCTACTTGTGGTGGCAATGGCGAAGTTCGGCAGCAACGCCAGACCATTTTTGGTTCGATGGTTCAGGTAACGACCTGTCCGGCTTGTAGTGGCAAGGGGGAAGTGATCGTAAATCCGTGCTCCACCTGCAGTGGTCGGATGCAGATCCGCAAAACCCATAAGAAAACGGTTTCTATCCCTGCCGGAGTTGATACGGGTACTCAAATCCGCCTGGCGGGTGAAGGTCAGCCCGGCGTCAATGATGGCCCGGCTGGGAACCTCTATTTGGTCATTCAGGTACGGTCTCACAGGTATTTCAAGCGCCGTGACAATGATATTTTGCTTGATTTAGATATCAATGTTGCCCAGGCCACCCTTGGTGATGAGGTCGATGTCCCCACCGTCGATGGCGAAGCAACCCTTAAAATTCCAGCCGGTACCCAGCCCGGTAAAGTCCTGCGGATGCGCGATAAAGGCGTTCCCTTCTTGCGCAGCAATGGCCGTGGTGATCAATTGGTGATCATCAATGTGGCCATTCCCAAGTCGCTCAACACTGAACAACGGGAAATGTTTGAAGCCTTAGGCAAAAGTCTGGGAACCGAAGTGATTCCACAAGAAATGGGCTTCTTTGATAAGTTTAGGGATGTCTTTGGGGGCTGAAATAGTGGCGAGTGGACAGTGGTTAGTGGATAGAAAAACATCTTCACTGACCACTTTCCACCAACCACTACCCACTAATTCATGAATTGGCTTGAAGTTAGTTTAATCGTTGACGGCGAGATGGCCGAATCTGTAGCCGAAGTTTTGGCGCGCTATGTGGATGGGGTGGTTATCGAGAGTACCGCGATTGAAGCCAATGTGGAAGACGAAGGCCATCCGGTAGGACCTTTGCGGGTGTGTGCCTATCTCCCGATGGATGCCCAACTTGAAGAGACTCGTCAGCGGGTCGAAGAAGCACTGTGGTATTTGGGCCGAATTCGGGAGTTGCCGACCCCGGAGTTCAAGCCGGTTGAGGAAGTCGATTGGGCTGAAATGTGGAAGCAACATTACCACCCGATCCCAATTGGGCAGCGGTTGATCATTGTCCCGGCCTGGTTGGATTCCCCCGATGAAACTCGTATTCCGATCAAAATTGATGTGGGGATGGCGTTTGGGACCGGAACCCACCCGACGACCCAACTTTGTCTTGAAATGTTGGATGATTACACGCCCCAGGGTGGGGATGTCCTTGATATTGGCTGCGGCTCGGGGATTTTGTCGGTGGCGGCCCTAAAATTGGGTGCCGGCCGCGCCTTTGGGGTCGATGTGGAAGAGGTGGCAGTTCCGGCGGCCTATCAGAATGCGGCGAATAATGCTGTCACCGCGCAAGTGCAGTTCGCAGTCGGTTCGGTAGACCAAATCAAGGCTAGGGTTTTTGAAATTGACCAGGCACCCCTCGTCCTGGCGAATATTTTGGCCCCCATTTTGATGCGCCTGCTGGATGCTGGCATGGGTGAGTTACTCACGTCGGATGGCGTCATAATCCTTTCAGGGATTTTAGCAGAACAAGTCCCCCAAATGCAGGAAAAAATTGAAGCTCACGGACTGCAAATCGTAACCCAACGCCAGCTTGAAGATTGGGTGGCGTTGGCGGTTACAAGATAAGACCTGCCAGGTTGGCAAACAGAGTTTGCTAAAACCTAGCAGGTCTGAAATTATCGCAAAACCAGGGGGAGATAGATGCGCCGACACCCCACACAGATATTGTCGATCGAATACCCATCACTCGTAATGGGGTAGTTATCGTAAAACTGGAACTTGATCAAAAAGCGATCAGTGAAGCTCATTCCAGCTGTGCTGGCGGCGGTATCGAGCGAGATGATGGTTTCCGAGAAGTCGTTGATACCGTTGGCAAATTGAAAAGCCTGGTACCAGGTTTCGCCCAGATCGTCACTGATAAATACGCCATCGTAGGTGGGATGGGGATCGTCGTTAAAATCGCGGTACCAAAAACTGAGATCGACATCGGTTTGACCATTTAGATCAACCACCAGGGTGGCGGAGGCAATAGAATACTCGTTGTGGGGCGTATGATCATCTAAGATCAAGCTATAACTCCCCGTGTAAGGCCAGGTGGTCGAAATGACCACGCGCCCTTCAGTGATGGTTTCGGTTAGCCACGAATCACCAAAAATGCCGGTTTCGAAAGTTTCCGTAAATGTCAGGCTGGCGGCAGGATAGCCGGTGGCGTCTTGGGTTTTGTCTGATCCCGAAAAAGTTACAGTCGTTTCAGCTGGAGAAAAGACATATCCGGCCTGGTCAAATGTGACGGTATAGGTGGTCGTGTTGGCAAACCCGGTTTGGGAATAAGTGCCGGTAGCATCGGTGGTCGTGCTGATGGGGGCGCCTGTACCGCTGAAATTAATGATGACATTTTCAATCCCAGCCCCCGAATTGGTTTGCACATTTCCTGTCAGGGAATAGGTTTGCGACGCGCACACTGAACTATCCCGGAAATTTGCGACGGTGTCGGCAGTTTGATTCAGGCGGTAGGCGTTATCGGCCGCGCAAACCCCGCTGGGCGTTCCCGTGCTACAGGTAGTTGGGGCGGTGTAGATGATCCCCATATCGTCGCCACCGTATTCTACATCGGGTGTTGACCAATAATTCAACCGCGAACAACTTGGACTACCTTTCGTCGCGCGGGAGTTATAATCTGGGCAGGGCGAAATTTCATTGCTGCAATCGCACTCATCGTTGTACGCCATAATCGTGCGCCAGGAATCGGTTACGTTTGCAAATGCATGGGCATATGTGTTGGTCGCGTCAACGTACCAATCATGGCGGGTACCCATGTTGTGGCCTAGCTCATGACCAAAACTGTAATAGCCAGTGGTGCAATGTGTGCTTACTAGTGCAAAAGCGTATGCTTCAAAACTAGAATCCTCAGTATCCATTACGTAGGCTAATCCACAGGAAGCCTGGTCATTAACCAACAGAACGACTTCATCAGCACAATAGTTGTCTCTTAAAGTGTGAACTTCATCCATAAACGAATCAGATGAATTTTGAAGTCGATTAAGGGTTGTTACCCAATTAAAACTACTCTCATCATAAGAAACTTCTGCAGTGTGAATCAAGTTTACCCGTTGGGTGATATTGCTATTTTCATAGCCCTCATTTGTTTCTGCAATTGCTAGGTCGATCATATTTTCAATAGCAGTAAAATAGCCTGCCGGCTTACCCCAATGGGCATCGCCAATATTAACACGCGCGTCATCTGTGTAGACAACTAAAACATCAATCGATGAACCATCATCCACAGATGGAGTGACATCAGTAGTCACTATAGCTTCGGTTTCAGGTGACTTTACGGGGTTTAGTTCAGGAGGAAAAGCAGTTTCATCTAACTCGGATATAACGTGAATATCGTTTCCTACTAGGTTGATACGGTAATGGGCAGAGATAGCTTTTACAGTGCCAACTAATACACCTTCTTTTTCGACCAGGAGAAATGTTCCCAAGTCTACCCCGTCCAGCCGCCCCATAATTGTTGTGCTTCCGGAAGAATTAGCTATCCTTTTTTCCACAACCCCCGTAAAACTGACATCTTCAAATAAATTGAGGGTAATCTGTTCTTTCCCCGGAGAAGGATCAGCCGTGGTCAAGATTAAGAATTGTGGTTGGACATAACGAGTCCGGATTATCGTTGGATCGGTGGTCTGCGTTTCGGGCTCATAGACAACCGGCACAAATAACCCCTCCGCCTGCGCCAGGGTTGGTTGAGAGGCCGGCGCCAAAAAGCTGATGGGAAATAGTAATAGGCCGGCAACCAAAAAGGGAATGAGTAACTTTATGACTTTCACGGGTTAGGGTCCTTCACTATTTCCAGTATATGAATTTTTGGCCTCACAGTCAACCGACATTTTTGAAAACATGAACTTTAATGAAAATGACGGTGCGCTTTGTAGCTGGTTAGCCTCGCCCCTCGCGATCGACCCATTTTTCAAGCCCATCTGGATATTGAAACTGCAGCAACAAGTCTAATAAAGCCGCGGGTTGCGCTGCCACGTTGAAAAAATCGCGGTGTTCACTGTAAATGAAACCTTCAGCATCGGCGTGGGCGACCATGGCCAGGATGTGATCATAGTAGCCATTGGTGTTCAGGATCCCCACCGGTTTACGATGCAGGCCAATTTGGGCCCAGGTGACGATTTCGAATAATTCTTCAAAAGTGCCAAGACCTCCAGGGAGAGCAATGAAACCATCAGAGAGTTCGGCCATTCGGGCTTTACGAACATGCATATCCTCGACGACTTCATAGTGCGTGCAACCTGTGTGGGCTAACTGCGGGGTATCGAAAATTTTTGGCATCACGCCCCAAACTTCCCCCCCCGCTTCAAGGACCCCATTGGCGACGGCCCCCATCATCCCGGTGCTGCCTGCCCCATAAACTAGATTCATGCCCCGGTTGGCGATGATTTTACCCATCTCATACGCCGCTTTTAGGTAAGCTTCCGGAATCCGATCAGACGAGCCGCAATATACGCAAATTTGTTTCATGGGTTCTCCTACTTTCTATCCGAATTGAGCCATTATAGCACCCTTGGGGCCAGGGTGTACGCACGTTATGTCTAGACAAGGGTAGAAAAAAGTAGGGTATCC
>CAYVQU010000125.1:0-15337 GCA_964453155.1 uncultured Anaerolineales bacterium
CCTAGTTTTTTGCCTTATCATAATTCATGGCTTGAAAGAACGCAATTGGTATTACCTAACAGAAGCATTGCAAAGCTGATATAAAATGAATTTCAGGATCAGATTTATCCATGATTAATATATTTTCTCAGCAATAACAAAAAACCGATGTTCCTCAACATCCACAAATCCATCTCTTTGAATTTGAGTATGGATCCCCAGCAAGCGTTCGAAATACTTTTCAACCGAAAAATCAGGGATTTGCCAGGATACGGCTTTGAGTTGATACACAATTGCCCCAACATCATAAAATCGTTGGGGATAAAAATCTTCTAGCTGTTTTCTAATTTCGAAACCCGTTTGCTCTAAATCGGCCGCGGCGGTGGCCAAATCATCCCATTCCTCAATGGTGGTTGCATCCGGCGCACCCAGCAATTTCCGAATACCTATATCATTGGCATTGCCCACTTGTTGGGTGACAAACACACCCCCTGGCCGCATGATCCGGGATAATTCTGGCGCCCAATAATAGCCATGTCGATTGATCACTAAATCAAAGAAGTCAGCTTGAAATGGCAAATCCTGGGGCTCTTCTTTGGTCAATTCGACGACTTCAACCCCCAATGGATTTAATCGCTCTCGCGCAATGGGGATATTGGGCGGATAGGCTTCAGTAGCAAAGGCAATTTCGGGGAACGGCGCAAATCGAGAAAACATCTCGCCCCCCCCGGTATCCATATCCAGGATTGCGGTCGCTTTGCGGACTCGCAGTAAACACTCACTGACATACGACCAGCGCAGCGGGGAGGGCACTTCGCGCTCGGCAATATAGGAGAAATCCCACCCTGAAAACTGAGCTTCGGCATCGGCAATCAAGAAATCAAATAATTCATCAGAAGAAAAATTTTTGGTCATCCTAATCTCTTATGGTGATGTGCATAAGCGCCGAAAGCGTTACAGCCGCACTAACCGTGCCCGTTGAATTTCGGGGATCTCTTCTAACTCAGCCAATACCGCGGGTGATACGGTCTGATCCAGGTTGATAAATGAAACCGCCTGACCACCCGGCCGCTCCCGGCCGTAGCGCCATTGGGCCAGATTGATTTTTTCACGACTGAAGATGCTCCCGGCTTTGCCAATGATTCCAGGTACATCATTATTTTCAAGGATCAAAACATATCCATCCGGAAATGCGTCGGCTTCAAATCCATCATAATGCACCAGGCGGACTTCCCCATTGCCGAACAAAGCCCCCGCTACGGTGCGATGACCACCCTCCCAATGCACCCGGCAAGCAATCAAGGATGGGTAATCCCGCAGTTCAACCAGGTTTTTAACCTGAGCGGTCGCGATGCCCTGCTCATAGGCCAAAACAGGGGCCGAAACCCAATTAACAGGGCGGTCATCAACCGGACGGACCATCCCCGATAGCAAAACGGCCGTCACCTGCCGGACCAGATCACGTAAACCATCGCCCAGCAATTCCACTTCCACGCGAGTGATCCAACCATCGGCCAGTTGGCCTTGTAGTTTGCCTAATTTAACTGCCAGCTCAATATATGGTTTAACAGTTTGGTATGAAGCCGCATTGGTGAACGGCAAATTGACGATATGCTGATAATCGGTGCCGCGCAGAGCCGCCAGCATATTGGTGACGACACTAATCGCGGTGGAGGAAAAGGCCTCTAATGTGGCTTGATTCCGATTGGGGGTAACCAAAATTCTGGGATGCCCAGCCACTAAACTGGCATTTTCAGTGGAGTGCTGATCCCAGGTATCTAAGCCAGCCCCAGCGAGAGTCCCGGCATCCAGGGCAGCCAACATAGCAGCCTCATCAACCAACCCAGAATGGACCCCATTGATCAAATAAGCTCCCGGTTTTAACTGCTCAAAAGCAGCATCATTCAAAATATGATGAGTATGGGGCGTGTACGCGGTATGGAGCGTCAAAATATCGCTGCGGGCCAACAATTCTGGGAAATTGACAATCTCCACCCCGCGTTCGCGGGCAAACGAGAGATCAATATAGGGGTCATAGGCCAATACGTGCATGCCAAAGGCTTGGGCCCGAACGGCCACTTCCCGCCCATGCCGCCCAAACCCAATGATGCCTAAATTTTTACCCAATAATTGAAACCCCAAATGCTCATCGCCCATCGTATCAATGTTCGGCTGTCCAAATTTCCGGGCTAAGACCAACATCAAGAGAAAAGCATATTCCACTACTGCATGGACATTGGCATCCGGCACGTGAGTCACAAATATCCCTCGGCTGGTAGCCGCATCAATATCGACATTATCCAAACGAGATCCGGCCCGGGCCACAATCTTCAAGTTCGGCGCGTTCGACAAAATTTCAACATCAACATTCGTATCAGAGCAGATAAGGAGGGCATCGGCGTCAGTCAACAGATCGGATAAATCGACATCGCAGTCATAAGGGCCAACAAAATCAATATCAGGAGCCGCGGTTAGAATTTCCAATCCGGTTGAATGCAGAGGGTCGGCAACCACAACTTTGAACATTTTTCGAGCATCAGCAGATGATTCTGGATTAGTAGTAAGCATCACTCAACTCCCGGCAAATTCCCGCCGTAAAGCGGTCAGAAAACTATTTCGCAAACTGGCATCCTGAAAAGTAACTTCATCGGTATAGACCCGTTGAAGGCCATCGGCCCATAAATTCGCAAACCGGGGCGTATTGCCCAACTGCCCCAACGCCAATGGTAATATCGGGGCCAGGGTCGGTTTATGGATATAAATGGGAGATTCGGCCGCAATTCGTTCCCGATAAATAGCGCCCCCAAACCCGACGAATAAATCGACATCCTCTGAAACTTCCAAATCAGAAAGCCCATCCCCAATCATTAATACCCGCCCCGGGTGAGTAGCCCGAATTCGAGAGATGATCTGGTTTTTCCCCAAGGTACCCGTCAGGGGATTCGACTCAATCGCCAAATAATTGGCCCGCGGATTCTGTCCGCCAGGTTGATCCCAGTAGCGCCACCACTTTCCGGCCAGCTGGTCATATTCCATGTTGACGGCAAAAATGTTCTCACGCGGCACGCCCAGCCAAACACCGAAATCGCGTACCGGTTCAAATAAACCCCCGCTGACGATAAAAACTTCGGATCCCATGGCCTGGAGGGCGGCGATCACCTCCCCGGCATCGGGAATTACCGTCTCGCGATAGGCCTGGGCGATCTTCTGAACCTGTTCCTGAGTGGGATTAACCGTCACCAACCGGTGACCATACACCGATTCCAGGGGAACATCCCCTTCCATCGCCCGTTTGGTCAATCGGGCAACATCGTACTCTTGCCCTGTCATCCGGGCTAACTCATCGATCCCTTCGATGGTGCTCAGGGTGCTGTCACAATCAAAAATGACAATATTGGCTATCGGCCAAATGGGGGGGAGTGTGGTCATGATGCCTCCTCAGTGAGAGATAATTTCTATAAAAGTTAAGGCCCTGGATTTCCAACCAGACTTAATAACGGGATAAAACCGGGGAATGGTCGCGATATTTTTCCAAAGCCGACACCCAGGTTGGGGAAAATTTGGGCGCAGATACCTGTTTGCGTCCATATCGGAACACGCCACAATAACGACAAAATTTTTCGATCTGAGTGAACATATCATCGCTTTTAGCCGGGATCGTTTTCATGCCCAAATCAAATCCAAAAACGCGATCAATGCCGCTAGCTATCCCGCAGGGGTAATAGCCATAGGGTGATAGGGCAATCCCGACCTGGGTAGGCACGCCACAGGCGTTACGGTAATCGACATACCGATACCATTTGGAATCACAGGAGGCGATATTGATGGGAATAAACTTATTTGTGCGGGATTCTTTTGCAGAATTGTCAATCTTAATTTCTGGCGGAATTTGGGCTAAAATCCGCGCCGCGCTGTTACCATAACCATTGGTCAAATAGCGGATCTCAACTTCGGGATTATGATTTCGGCGGTATTCTAGCAATATCGCGATAATTTCAAACAATTCGGGATGCAAGCTAGGTTCGCCCCCTAAAATTTTAATCCGGGTCCAATGGTAATCGGCGGCTAATGTCTCAACGATAAACCGTTCGACCTGTTCTGTGGTCATCCGATCTGTGGTCGGGGCCTGTCCACATTGGCGGCAACAATTGAAACAATGCAAGTTACATTGATAAGTGATATCCAGCACAATTCGGTGGCGACTGCGCTCATTCCGCGGCCCCATAATCTTGGTCGTAGGTTTTTGAAACCTCACAAACCGATAAAAATTGGCCAAAAAGTTATTTTTGCCGTGGAGATGGGGTGGTATTCGGAAAAAATTTAAAGATTGAGAGATCCGCACAGGATAAACCTATGTCTCACTATTTAATATCAACTTGGTTTGAGCTTCCCGCTCTACCTGCTCGCGGGTCCACAACATAGGGATGTACTCTCCTGTGAGCCAGGGTTCAACCAGGTTGTCATAAGTTGGGCTGGCAAGTTGGCCCGATTGCCCCGGTGGGATGATGGTTAAGGACTTGGAAAGATCACCCATATCAACGATCTGGCGGAAAGACGGCGACCAGACTTTGTTGTTGTAGGGTTTATCGGCCAATATCGCAGTTTGCAAGGGGGTATCGGTATCGCCACCGATGGGATACGGACCGCGGTCGAAAACCTGATCGAAGGGTTGCTGCAAACTGAGGGGATGAGCGAAATTAACCTGATGGATCCGCCCCCACTGCCAATCGGACTCTGACTGGCCCAGTTCTGCCCGCAGCCAGGCAATCGCGGCCTTCAAACTTTTCGAAATCACAATATCATGCCCCCCGGCCTGCTGTACCCACCAGGATTGAGGGTTATCTAGCAATCGCAGCAAAATAACGGTATCGTGACCGAATAATTCGTTCGAATGCATCAACAAAGGATGGAATCCTTTACCCATTAGCCGGTAGGTCAAATCTTCACCCAGGCCAGGTTCCAGCAGGTTGCGGATCAAAGTATAGCGCGCCACCTCGTAAACGGTTCCACCGATGGTTTCGGGCGTTAGGAATCCATCCCAGGCGCGTAACAGCCGTAAAGCCAGTTGCACCTCGTCATCGGGGTCGGTGATTTCATCTAGACTGGCGACAAATGCCAAGCCAGGTAGGCTTTTCACATCCAGGTGGAATTTCTGGTGATCCTGCAGGGATAATTTTTCCCGGCTTTCGATCAAATCCGTCAACCGCCGGGCGCGGTAGCCGTTCATCCAGATATTTCCCAAATAATGAGGGTAATCATCAGGGACGATCTTGTGGTTACAGGAAACCAGATAGCCTTGTTTGGGGTTGAGGGCGTGCGGCATCTCTTCGAACGGCACCGTCCCCACCCATTCATACTCACCCGACCAGCCCGGTACTGGCACGCTACCATCTCCTTTGGCACGCACCGGAGCCTGACCAGTCACCCAATACCCAATATTATTCTCAACATCGGCATAGGCCACATTGAGTTGGGGCGCGGTGATTAATTGCATGGCAGCGACAAAATCATCCCAACCTTGAGCCTGGTTGAGCTGCAACCAACCATCAAAAGCCTGACTGGGACGCAGCGCCATCGAATTGACCGCGATTTTCTGGTGGGGATGCCCCACTACATCGGAGATGATCGGCCCGTGGCGAGTGATCATTACTTTTTCAACGTGGGGGTCCGGTATCCCTTTGATATTAATCTCTTCCCCAATAATTTCAGCCGGATGCCATTCATCTTGATAGAGATAGCGATTTTGGGAGTCGACCTGCTCGATGAAAAGGTCCTCGGCATCCACAAAAGCCAGGGTCATCCCCCAAGAGATGTGATCATTGTGGCCAACCAGCACCATCGGCACCCCCGGTAGACTGACCCCAGTAGCATGATAATCGTCCCCGGCGTTGAGATGAACCTGATACCACAGCGACGGCATTGACAGCGCCAGGTGCATATCATTACACAACACCGCATTACCGGTAGTGCTCTTTTTGGGAGCAACCACCCAGGCATTGCTGCCTTTACCGCGGTCCAAAAATGGCCCGGGGATGTTACGGAGGGTTCCTTCAGGATCGAGAGCATTGAATTCGATCCCATATGGCAAGTGGAGGGGATTATTCTCGGGGTAGTGGATTTCCAGTTCGGCCGCTTTATCGGCCCCGACCTTATCCGCGATCTCAGCCCGGATAATTTCGCCTTGCCAGGCATGGGAAAGCTGCCACATCATTACCCGCGTAAACGCCATGGTATCTTCAGGCTGCCAGGGGTCGGGTTTGCGGCCGAGCATCATAAATTCACCGGGCAATTTGAGCCGCGGTTGATCTAAAAAAGCATTAACCCCGGCGGTATAGGCCCGGATTCCGGCTTCGAGTTCGGCGCTAACTTGCTGCCAATCTGCCGCGCCCAAACGGTTGAAACCAAATGTTCGGGCAGTGCGATCGGTATCCAGCGCCACCTCACCAAAGATCTCACTCAACGTCCCTTGGGCCGTGCGGCGATTGAGTTCCATCTGGAACAACCGATCTTGGGCATGGACAAATCCTTGGGCAAAAAATACATCGGACTGGGTTTGGGCATAAATATGGGGGACGCCCCATTGGTCGCGAATTACTTCAACCGAAGAACTGAGACCATCCAAATTTATGGTTCCTTGGGTCTGGGGCAGACGTTGACGACTGGAACGAGTGAGGAACCAACTGGCGAGATTTCCGAGAAGTGATTTGGGGGGCATAGGGGACCTATTTAATTTTTGAATTATGAATGGCGAATTGCAATTGGTGAATTCGCTTTCATGACGATTGACACGTTTTTGAGATGCAGGCGTCACAAACCTGCCTCAAATTGTAACCGATTGAAGTTGGCGAAACAATGTTTGGGTATAATCGAGATGGTCTAATAGTTGGCTGGTTTGCAACTACCATACTTGCCAGCTCACAACCCCTCACACTCAGACCAATTTAATGAGGTACTTATGACCACTGCCCTGGTTGAATGCGTCCCAAATTTTTCAGAAGCCCGTCGCCCCGAAGTCATCGCAGCCATTATTGCCGAAATTACCGCCGTGGAAGGTGTGCATGTCCTCGATCAACACTCCGACCCCGACCATAACCGCACAGTTGTGACTTTGGTGGGGACTCCGGCCGGCGTCGAGGCCGCCACTTTTCAGGCCATTGCCAAAGCGGCCGAATTGATTAATTTGGATGAGCATTCTGGGGAACATCCGCGGCTAGGGGCCACCGATGTCGTGCCGTTCATCCCCATTTCAGGGGTAACGATGGCCGAGTGCGTGGAGATTGCCAAACGATTGGGGGAACGGGTAGCAACCGAACTCAATATTCCGGTATACCTTTACGAAGAAGCCGCGGCCAGCTCAGACCGGCGCAATCTGGCCAAAATCCGCAAGGGTGAGTATGAAGGTCTCAAAGCCACCATCAGCACCGACTCGGAACGCGCCCCTGATTTTGGTCCGCACGAATTAGGTCCCGCGGGAGCCACCGTGATCGGAGCCCGTGAATTCCTGGTGGCCTATAACGTTTACCTGACAACCAATGATCTGAAAATCGCGCAAAAAATTGCCAAAACGGTGCGGCATTCATCTGGCGGGCTACGGTATGTCAAAGCCTTGGGGCTGCTGGTTGAAGGTCAGGCCCAGGTTTCAATGAATCTGACCAACTACCGCAAAACCCCAATCGCCCTGGTCGTCGAGACCATCCGACGTGAAGCCCAGCGGTATGGGGTCGGGATCAGCCACTCGGAATTAGTCGGCCTGATTCCCCAGGATGCCCTGACAGACGCCGCGGTGTGGTACACCCAATTAGATTTATTCGAATCCGATCAGATTCTCGAGAATAAACTATTTTCCGCCCAAGAGGCGGCAACCAGCTTGCCAACTGATCCGGTTCCACATACGGCTGAGAATTGCCCCTTTTTAGAAGATTTAGCCAGCGGTGATCCCACCCCCGGAGGCGGTTCGGCCGCAGCTTTCTCAGCAGCGATGGGTGCTGGTCTGGTCGCGATGGTCGCTCGTTTGACTCTGGGCCGCAAGAAATATGTTGATGCCGAAAACCAAATGCAAGCCGTTCTTGAACAGGCCGAAATCCTCCGTTCGGAGTTGAGCGCGGCGGTGGAGGCTGATTCAGCCGCTTTTATGGAAGTGATGGCCGCGTTTAAACGCCCCAAAGATGATCCCGATCGGCCCGAAATGATCCAACAAGCAACTTTACACGCCGCCCAGGTCCCCCTGAGTGTAGCCCGTAAGGCCTGCCGGGTTCTCGAACTGGCGGCCCAAGCGGCTGAAGTTGGTAATTCCAACGCCATCACCGATGCCGGGACCGGCGCGGCGCTGGCTGTCGCCGCCCTGAAGGGGGCCAGCTACAACGTCGACATCAACACCCTGGGATTGGCCGATAAAACCAAAGCCAAAGCCTTAATTGCCGAACTGGAATCACTCAACGAACACGCCTTCCAACTCAAAACCCAGATTGATAAGCATCTGGCCGAACGGGGCGGACTTTCTGTGGGGTGATGAAAAAGCGCTTAGGGGTGAAGGGCTCAGGGGTAATATGCCACGCCAGATTTAGCATGGTACTGTTCATCAGTGCGCTGCTGCTTCTCGTGTCGGCTTGTGGAACCAGCGACCAGGGATCAGGGGCTATAAATCAGGAAGCAGGCCAACTGGTTTCGACTTTCACCCCAGAATTCACGTCCTCCCCCACCCTCCCCAGCTCTCCTACGCCCCTCCCCCCGACACCTACTCCACTGCCTCCCAGCCCAACCCCCTCCCCCACCTCCCGGCCTCCGACCTCCACACCTTGCTCCCCGGAACTTTGCGCCTACTCTGGTCATTTCTGGTTGCAACCTCCGATTTCGCCCGAAAATCACACTTACGTCGATGGTTCCTATCGCTATGGCAGCACCCAGGAGGGAATCCGGCCAACGCATCATGGGGTGGAGTTTGTCAATGCCGAAGGCACGCCGGTTCTCGCCGCCGCAGAGGGCTTAGTCATCGTGGCCGAATTCGATTCACAGACGGCCTATGCCGATTTTCCGTTCTATTATGGCAATGTGGTCATCCTGGAGCATGATTTCCCGGGAATTGAGGGGCCAATTTACACTTTATACGGCCATCTGTCGGCAATTCAAGTGCAGGCGGGAAATTACGTCCTGGCTGGAGAACAACTGGGAGCAGTCGGTTACACTGGCGTGGCCGAGTGGAGCCATCTCCATTTTGAAGTCCGGGTGGGGACAAACCGGTTTCGGGATACGCGTAACCCAGAATTGTGGCTGCAGCCTCATCAGAATGAAAATGGGGAATACAACGGGGTTTTAGCCGGCCGGATCATCGATGAATATGACAATCCGATATACATTCCCGCCGTAGAGATCAGTTCGCTCACCGCTAAAGGGGAAATTATGGATACATTTTATGTCGAAACATATGCCGATCTCACCGTCAATGGGGATGATGTGTGGGGTGAAAATTTCGTCGTTGGTGATCTGCCACCGGGAACGTATCGGGTTTCCTTTGTTGCTCGGGGTTTGCAAACATTTGAGGTTGAGGTGCTCTCGGGACAAGTTACCTTGTTAACTTTCGATGCGGGTCAAAACTAAAGGTTTAAGGGTGAAAGGACCAAGGGTGAGGGTAAACCGGGCACTTTTTATAGCTGGGATCGTATTCCTGGCCGCCTGCACCACGCGCCCCTTCTCATCCGCCCCCTTTTCCCCCAACCCATTTACCTCATCAGACCCTACCCTCACCCCCTTCCAACCCATCCCCTGGACGCCAACTCCTGAGCCCCCCACCCCCACTCCTTCCCCCACGCCCGCACCCTACTCCATTTGGGTTGACCCCCATCTACCCCCGGCCGTATTCGATTCGGTTATCCTACCCGCGGAGATTGCCACTGCACCCAATCCAGATGCTGCTACGCTGCGCCTGGAAATCGGTTCTGAAAATCTGGTTGGCACCTGGACTTATGCCCTGGTCGTCCCCTTTCCAACCGTCCAGGATGAGGTAACAGCCCCTAGGCTCCGTCAATTTTGGCGCGGGGAGGCACGGGGAATTTTTGGGGATGAGCCGCTGTTGTTAGCCGAAACCACTCTGAATGTCCTACAAGCCTGGTGGGGGGCACCTGCGGAGGGGTCCGTGAAAGTAGTTGCCCCGGATGATTTGCTGGCTACGGCCTGGAAAAAGAAGTCAGCGTGGGCCATAATCCCCTTTGAAGAATTGAAACCACGGTGGAAGGTTTTGGTCATCGCTGGAAATTCCCCCCTTCACCAAGATTTTGAGCCCCACAACTACGCGCTGAGTGTGCCGATCTCACTAGTCGGTGAAAGTCCCATTATACCGACGTTTACGGCCACCAACCGCGACCCCACTAAGTTGACGACCCTGGCGATGACCGGGGTCACAGCATTGGTGCGCGCCACAGCATACACGATGGAACGCTATGGGATCAACTATCCAGCCCAAGATATTGGTGACTGGCTTCGAGAAGCCGACGTCACCCATATCAGCAATGAGGTCCCCTTCGCCGAAAACTGTCCCTATCCCAACCCAGTACAGCAAGGGATGAAATTTTGTAGTGACCCCCGGTACATCAAACTATTAGAACACGTCGGCACCGATGTGGTGGAACTAACCGGCGACCATTTTGCTGATTGGGGAGCCCAGGCGATGCTGTTTACGCTCAAAAAATATGATGAGCGGGGCTGGCCCTATTATGGGGGCGGCAAAAACCTGGAGGCCGGTCGTCAGGCGGTAACTTTGACCCACAATGGGAATCAACTGGCTTTCATCGGTTGCAACGCCAAAGGGAGCGGCTACGCGCAGGCCAGCGCGAATAATCCTGGCGCGGTGGCCTGTAATTTCAACTGGATGCAAAAGGAAATTGAACGTTTGCGGACCGAGGGCTATCTCCCCATCGCGACTTTCCAACATGTTGAGTATTACACTTATGCAGCCCAGCCCAATCAGATTCGCGATGCGCGCAAGCTGGCCGAGGCCGGGGCGGTGATCATCAGTGGCAGCCAGGCTCATCATCCTCAGGGTTTTGATTTCGATGAGGGGGCCTTCATCCATCACGGGTTGGGCAATTTATTTTTCGATCAGTTGGATGTCAGCACTGGAGCGCGTCAGGGGTTTATCGATCGCCATATTTTTTACGATGGCCATCATATCAGCACCGAATTACTGACGATCTGGTTCGTTGATTATGCTCGCGCTCGCCCGATGACCGCCGGAGAACGGGAACAGCTCCTGAAAGCCGTATTCCGGGCCAGTGGGTGGTAATCGCCCCCTATAAATTCATCATCACCATATTGTTTTTCATTTCAACCAACATGGCCTCCACCCCAGCCGCGTCCAAGGGTTCTGAGATATAAAAACCCTGCCCCATGTCACACTCAAACTCCCGCAAGATGTCAAATTGTTCTTGGGTCTCAATCCCTTCGGCAATCGATTTGGCCCCCAAATTCTCAGCTAAAGTCAAAATCGCCTGGACAAATTCCAAATGTCCACCGACCTCCATCATTCGGGTGACATAATCCTTATCAATTTTCAGAGCCGCGATCGGAGAATTGGAATACTTCCCAACGGAGGCATAATTGATCCCAAAATCATCCAGAATGATATGAACGCCTAAGGAGGCTAATTTGGAGAACAGGCGAAATACACAGGCTTCATCTTCAATGATGGCATCCTCAGTGATTTCGATGCGCAAATTTCCCGGATCCAAGGAGGTTTCCTGGATCACCTCGAAAATGTTGTCGTATAAATCTGAACATAATACATTTTTGGGGGAGACATTAACACTCACGCTAATATTGGCCGGCATTTGATATTGAAGCTGCCACTTCCGCATTTGAATGCAAGCGGCTCGTAACACCCAAGAATCCAGATCGGCAATTAGTTCAGCGTCCTCTGCGATTGAAATAAATTCTCCGGGTCTGAGCAGACCATAATCGGGATGGGGCCAGCGCACCAAGGCTTCAAAACCAAGTATTTGGTGATCGGTCAACGAAACTACCGGGAGATAATAGACTTCCAGTTTGTTTTCTTCTAACGCAGCCTGGAAATCTGATTCCAGCGAAACGCTGCGGACGATAGGTGCCCGGAGAGCCGGATGGAATGCCACCGATTGCCCCCCTCCTTCTTCCTTGGCCGACAGCATCGCGATATTAGCATCACGGATCATTTCGGCGGCATTATGATAAGCCCCATTCATCACAACCCCCACACTAACAGAGATCAGAATTTCGATATCATGGATATTAAACGGGGAATAGAGTTGCTCCTGTATCCAAGCAGCGACGCCCATCGCGTTCTCTTGCGATCCGATATCATTGAGCAAAATGACAAAATCATCGCCATCGAGATGGGCAATCAGGTCGGTAGGACGGAGGCCATCTTGTAACATATGAGCGACTTCGACCAAAACCCGGTTACCAACATGCTTGCCGCAATTCTCCAGCACAACCTTGAATTCATCCAAATCAATATAAAGCAAAGCAAACCGAAGCCCTTCTACAGCTTTGGCCCGTTCGACAGCATGATTTAAAGTTTCAGTGAACAATAACCGATTGGGCAATTCGGTTAACGGATCAAAAAAAGCATCCTGGTAGAGTTTTTCTTCGGCTTCTTTGAGTTCGGTAATATCAGCCAAATACCCCGTAATGATTTGGGCAATATTGTCTTCATCCCGTTCGGCCACGCCGCGGCTCAAAACCCAGCGATAAGACCCATCGGCGTGGAGAATTTGATGTTCACTCACAAATTGGGGTTTTTGGCCCTCAACATGGACAGCGATGTCTAACTTAACTTTCGCAATAAAATCGGGATGGATGCGTTTGAACCATTCATCTGGGCTATCGCTAATCTCGTGATCGGCAAAACCCAGAATCTCTTTCCAGGCTGGGGAATAGAATATCCGATTGGCATTTAAGTCCCAATTCCAGGAACCATCAACCACCCCTGGCAAGGTCCGCTCCAGGCGTTTTTTGTTCTCTTCCAGCGCAGTTTGCAGCCGCTCGCGTTCTGCGATTTCTTGTTCAGCTTTTTGGGTCAAATTCTCATTTTGGACAGTGACTGCGGCATAATCCGCCAGGGTCGTTAACAGCGTCTCATCTTTAGCCGCAAATTTCTGGTCGGAGGCATGATTATTGATAGACAAAATCCCTAGGGCTTTGCCCCCCGCGAACAGCGGTGCGTGGATAAAACTATACACCCCAGCCCCAGCTTCAATTTCAAAGAAAGGCATATCGCCCTTGGAACGATGGGCTCGAATAGGACGTTGATTTTTTAATGCTTCCTGGATCAGAGGGTTATCGATTGAAAACCGATAGGATTTTCCAACCTCTTCGGGGATGTTAATCATCAAATGGATGAACAATTCACGCTGGTCTTCATTAATGATCGCTAAAAATCCCTGATCGGCTTTTGTCAAATGAACACTTGATTCAAGAATACTGCGCAATACCTGATCCGTGTCCGGCGTGGTTTCAATTGTCTTGCTGACGTTGAGGATCGTCGACAGCCAATCCGCTTGCTCGCGGAGCTTGGTTGTAAGTGTTTTCATTTCCCGCTTGAGATGCAACTCTGATAACGCCCGGGAAATTGCTATCCTGAGTTTTTCATTATCCAACGGCTTGGTAAGATAATCTTGAACCCCCAGCCGAAACGCATCGATGGTGACCCGCCGCGACTGCTTTGATTCCAGCACAATCACTGGAATTTGAAACTTTTCATTCCGCAATTGATGCAGCAATTGAATCCCCGACATATCGGGTAATTTAAGGTCGATGAGCAATACAGTGATGCGTTGGTGATGGCGGCGGACAATTTCTAAAGCTGCTTCCCCCGTATAGGCCACCATAGCTTCATAGCCCAACATTGGCAAAATATTCCAGGCCGTATCATCCGCAAACTCGCGATCTTGATCAATGACTAGGACAACATCTCGGCTCATATCAAACGCCTTTTGTAAATTGAACTTGTGCTTTGAAGAATGTGTGCGGTACGGTTTGTTGTTTGAAATTTAACTGGCAATATTTTACGCACCGCGGCTTTCCAGACTTGGCAGATTTCGGAAAATATTTGAAAATGAAAAATGGATTCAAACCGAAATATGCTCAGGTGTGACGGGATATATGGCTGATTTTATATTCAATTTCAAACCGTCACACACTTAGTTTATCCGATTTCAAACCTGGCCGCAACTGGACAAAATAACCATTATGGCAGGCTGAATTCAGCGATCTGTTGCTCATTGACGAAAACGGTAAATGCGCCTTCAGTGTATGAGCCGAGGGGAATATCAGCTTCTATTGGTTCCAACACTTGGGTGCAGATCACATCGGGGTCTGAAAGTGAATAGGTTTCAAGATGGATTTGGTTCTGATCGTTGGGAGGGGTTATGATAGCTCGTGGTTGGTGACACGGCGTCGGGAGATTTCCCTTCAAGACCAACCGGACTTGAACCGGGTAACTTTCAAGTAACAGCACCTCCCCAGAATCCAAATAAACATTGCCACGTACCAAATCATCATCCCCCGGGGCAGGGGCATATTCATGATCGCTGGGGACCACCACCAATCCGGGTTCAATTGGGGCTGGTTCAAGTGGTTCTGGTTCAGGATAAGGATTTTCGGCTGAAACTGGGGATTCGGGATCAACCACTACCTGTTCTTCAGAACTGGTTTGGCCTTGGTCTGGGGCCGGATAGGGATCACCCGGATTTGAGGGGATTTCGCCATCCCCGGCATCCTGCCCACCCCCACAGGCTGTCAACACAAATCCCACCATTAAAATTAACACTAAGACTGCTATTTTTCTCGACATCAGTAACTCCTTCCAGCTATTCTGCAGTTATCTTGAGACGTAAAACAAGCAAAAATGTTCCCACCTTATTCCCAACTCCCTCCCGGCAAACCATGATGGACGGCCAGCGCCGCGATCTGCCCGTGATGATGCAAGGTGTGCTTTAAGGCATAGACAATCATCCCCATCCGGGTTGTGGCCCAGTCAAAATGAAATGGTAAGGGTTGCGCTAAATCAGCATCCGTCCAAGTTGCCAGTTGCGCAAAAATTCGGGCTTCGATTGTCTGTGCATAGGCCATAACCGTTTCTTTATCGGGGAGCTGCTCATCCGGAAGTTCCCACCAGCCGCCTCCAAATTGGGCCTGCCAGTCAAATTCATCGGGAGGCAGATCCGCAAAATAAAAATCCAGGCATCTGAACAAATGCATGGCCTGCTTCACCGGAACCTGGAAAAAAGAAATTCCGGTAATCCACTGTTCGGCCGAGAACCGTTCAATTTCCTCATTTTTAGTTTCCGCTAAAGCGGACAAAAAAGTCTCACCTATGGTATGAAAAGGA
>CAYVQU010000126.1:0-15282 GCA_964453155.1 uncultured Anaerolineales bacterium
GCAAAACTTGAAATCAGAACTCTCTCATCTGCCCGTTACTGCGTAACGTGAGTTACATAGAGAAGTCTGAGTAGTCTAAAATGTCTAAAACGTCCAATTGGTCATTTCTCGCGACCATTTAGACTTCTTAGACCATTTAGACGTTTTTGACATGCAATTAAAACCCCTCCTCGAAAAACTCTACCCCCTTCACCGCACCCTGGCCTCTGATGGGATGGATGAAGCGCTTAAAATTGTTGGTGACCACCTGCCTGTGGCTGCCAACTACCAGATTGAAACCTATACCCCCGGCAACCCCATTTGGACCTGGAATGTGCCGGAGCGTTATGAGGTTCATGAAGCCTATTTGGAGACTGAATCTGGCGAACGGATTGTTGATTTCGCCAATAACCCCCTCCATATCGTCTCCTATTCTCTGCCAGTTGATGAGTTGCTTACCTGGGATGAACTTGAATCTCATCTTTATTACAACGAGCAACGTCCCTGGGCCACCCCCTGGAAATTCAAGTATTACGACCGCAGTTGGGGATTCTGCCTACCCAAGGATGTCTTCGACAAACTTCCCCGAGATGAAAAATATCATGCCGTAATCCGCTCTGAATTCAACACCGATCCAGAAAACGGCTTCCGCGTCTCGACCGGCACCCTGACCCCTAAACCCCTAACTCCTGATTCCCCCTCCCCCGGCGAAATTCTCATCTCCACCCATCTCTGCCACCCCATGCAAGTCAATGACGACATCGCCGGAACAGTTACCGCCATCGAAGTTGCCCACCGCCTCGCCGAGAATCCGCTCCCGCCCGGTTCGATGGCGGTTAAATTTTGGTTTGGTCCAGAAACGGTGGGTACCATTGCCTATTTAGCCCACAACGAGGATTTGATCCCGAACTTGAAGGCTGGGATATTCGTCGAGATGACGGGCAACCAAAATCCCATTGCCTGGCACCATTCCCGCCAGCACGACCATCTCATTGACCGCATTACCCAACATGTTTTACGCGCCACGGATCACGTCGAACGCGATTTTGCCGCGGCCCCGGCCAATGATGAGCGCGTGATCAACGGCCCGGGGATTAACGTGCCTTGCATTTCTATCAATCGTTGGCCCTACGATGAATACCACACCACCGACGACAATCCTGACATCATCCATGAAGAGATGCTGCAGGGTGCGGCTGACATTATTGAAGAAATCGTCCGAATTTATGCTACCAACTATATCCCCAAACGGACATTTCGGGGGCCGGTGTTCCTCTCTGGGCACGGCCTGTGGGTCGATTGGCAGGAGAATTGGGAGCTTAACCGGGCCATTGAGAAAATAATGTTCATGTTCGAAGGTCAACATAGCATTTTTGACATCGCCGCTGCCGTCAACCTTGATTATTGGGTGGTCCGTGATTATGTTGAGAAATTCCTAACGAAAGGGTTTGTCGTAGCCCTACCCGTACCGAGTGAGGTTCCTCACGAATGAAAAAAGTTGTTGCCATTATTCAAGCTCGCATGTCCTCATCCCGTCTCCCAGGGAAAGTCCTCCTCGATATTGGCAATAAACCAATGCTTGAATGGGTGGTTGAACGTGTGCGACGGGCGCGAACCGTTCATGAAGTTGTTGTGGCTACAACTACCGATCCATTGGACGATCCAGTATTTGCGTTTTGCAAAAGCAAAGATTATCGAGTTGGACGCGGCAGCGTTCACAATGTCTTCGATCGCTATTATCAGGCTGCTAAACATTTTCAGGCCGATATTATCGTGCGAATCACGGCCGATTGCCCATTAGTTGATCCTGATTTGATTGATCAAGCTGTTATGTTGCTGCTGCCACAAACCAGTACGCTCTCGCTGCGATCTCGATTGGCAGCCCCGCGTTTTGAGTTTGTCGCCAACCGTTTGCCGCCCCCCTGGGGTCGAACGTATCCGATTGGATTGGATATTGAAGTTTTCACGATGGATGCATTCCAACGCGCCAAAAGTCTGGTCGTGGCCAAACACCAGCGTGAACATGTAACCCCATTTTTTTACGAAGGAACCCCAGTGGATCAGCTCAAATACTCGATCCCCAATTCGCCCTTCTCGAGTGCGATGACCCCAGAAGGTAATCACATTGCCCTGATGCACAACACCCCAGATTTGGGTCATTATCGTTGGACGGTTGATACCCCCGCCGATTTAGAATTAATCCGTACCATTGCCTCCCGTTTCCCAGATGACACCTTCTCATGGAGAGATGTGCTAGCCCTGGTCCAACGTGAACCGGAACTCTGCGAGATCAACGCCCGCGTCCAACACAAAACGCATCTCGACACAGATCACCGCGAGTAAATCCACCATACTTAACCTTCAAGCTCCGCCTCAGCAATCATGTCCTTTTTGACCATTTTTACTGCCCCCAAACCCTTCACCGATCATCATATCGACACCATCCAACGCAATGCCATTCGTTCGTGGCAGAATTTGGGTGACAATGTTGATGTCATCATGGTTGGGGATGAGGCCGGGATGACGGAAGTCGCATCGGAACTGGATGTTACTCATCTTCCCGAAGTGCGCTGCAGTGAATGGGGCACACCCCTGGTCAGTTCGATCTTTGAATTGGCCCGTAATGCTACCGACAGCCCCTATCTGGCCTATGTCAACGCTGATATTTTGCTCCTGCCAGAGTTTGTGGATATTACCCGCCAGGTAGCAGCCCAGGTACAAAATTTCCTGGTTGTGGGACAGCGTTGGGATTTGGATGTCACCCAAAATATGGATTTTGGTCCAACCTGGGTTACAGATTTGAGATTTGATACCCAGTCTCGCGGCGAACTTCACCGCCCAGCAGGTAGTGATTATTTTATTTTTCCCCGCGATCTCTTCATCAATATGCCTGATTTCGCCATCGGTCGGGCTGGTTGGGATAACTGGATGATCTTCCAAGCCCTCCGACAGCGCTGGCCCGTTATTGATGCCACTCCTGATTTGATGATCATTCATCAAAATCACGATTATGCCCATCTTCCGGGCGGCAAACCCCATTACGACCACGAAGAGACCAAAATCAACGCCGCGCTGGGTGGCGGGATGCAAAACATGTACATGACCCTCGATACCAGCTACGAACTCATAGACGGGGTTGTGCGCCGGTCGCGCTGGACTCGCGATCGCACCCTGCGTCGCCTGGAGCGGTTTTTCAGCCCTGAAAATGACCAGGATCGCGGTCTAAAATACAAGATTTCACGGCGGTTCCGTCGGATGCGACGAGGGATTATCTAATTCACCACAAAGACACGAAGGCACAAAGTTACACTAAGATTTTTTGTGAATCTTAGAGACTTAGTGGCTTCGTGGTGAGAGTACTATGCCCGAAAAAGTAGAAAATTGTCTGCTGTGTGAACACGAAACCCACAGCCATTTTGAGACCATTGAGTTTCGCGATGAACAAGTTGTCAATCAAATTTGTGATCAGTGTGGATTGGTCTTCCAATCCCCACGGATGACCGCGACTGAGTTGGATGAATTTTACGCGGCCGAATATCGCCAGGTTTATCAGGGGGATGAAGGTCCGAACGAGAAGGATTTGCGGACCCAGGAAGGACGGGCCGAATCCCTCCTGAAATTTGTGATGGATACTGTTCCCGCAGTTAATCGCCACCTCGATGTTGGCTGCTCGGCCGGAATCCTACTTCAGGAATTTCAAGGCCATTATTGTTCCCAGCTCGTTGGGGTTGAACCCGGTGAAGCGTATCGTACTTATACCCAGTCTCAGGGTCTCTCCGTTTATCCTGATATTGCTGATTTAAAGATGGCCAACGAAGCCCCCTTTGATTTGGTCAGCATGGGGCATGTTTTAGAACATTTTGCTGATCCCGTTGGATATCTCACCGATCTACGAGAGACGGTAATGGCCCCTCAAGGGTTATTGTTAATCGAAGTCCCCAATTTGTATTCACACGACAGTTTCGAAATTGCCCATATGACAGCTTTCAGTGAACATACTTTGACCCAAACCCTGCAAAAGGCCGGATTTGAGATTGTCAAAATCAAAGCTCATGGACGGCCGCGCTCTGATCTATTACCACTCTATTTGACCGTCATTGCCCGGGTGATTGAAGGGGATGTTGATTATCAGTTGGAACCTGAAACCAATGTGCCTTTTAAGCGTCGTCAAGGGATGCTGCGGCGGAAAATAATTCAACGCTTGTTCCCGGGGAAGGCTTGGAAGCCTATCCATTAAAGATGCGAGTCGGTCAAAATCCTGCCAAATCTGCCCGAACCGTTGCCCAACCTAAAAAGATTACGGTGGCGGTGGTGTCATACATCCCCACGTTGGGGGGCTATTACGCTGAGAGCCTGGAGGTTTTCAAAACCTGTCTCCACAGCATTTGGGAGCATACCAAAATTCCCTACGATTTGATGGTGTTTGACAACGCCAGTTGTCATGAAGTCCGAGATTATTTAAGTGCCGCCCAGGACGCTGGCAAAATACAGTATCTGACACTCTCAGAGCAGAATATTGGCAAAGCTGGGGCCTGGAATTTCATTTTTGGGGCGGCACCAGGGGACTACATTGCCTACGCGGATAGCGACGTTTACCATCATCCCGGCTGGCTGAAACCCCAAATTGAATTGTTGGAGATGTTCTCAGAAACCGGCATGGTCACTGGGATGCCGATGTGGACGCCGGAAGAATTTTCAACTGCGACGGTTACTTGGGCGGAGCAAGACCCAGAAGTGAAATTTGAGCGCGGTAAATTTCTGGCCTGGGAAGATTACTGGCAGCATTCCAAGAGTTTAGGCAAAGATGAAGCCTACGCCCGGGAGAAATTCGATAACATACAAGAAGCGGTGATCGAATACCAGGATCAGCGCTATTTTATTGGCGCCGCCCATTTTCAATTTGTAGCCCGAAAAACCGCGTTGCAAGCTGTGATGCCGATCCCCTCTGAGCGACCGATGGGGCAGGTTCGAAGATTAGATGTCGCGCTAAATGAGGCCGGTTATCTTCGGTTTTGTACCCCAGACTTGTGGGTGCAACATATGGGCAATACTCTGCGGCCGGAGTTTAAAATGTCACCAACGGGTACCCCTCAGAAATCCGGTGTGCGGATCGCAGGGAGCTGGTGGAAAAATCGGCTGGTCCGCAGAATTGCCCATTGGCTCTATCATCAAACATTCAATATTCTATATAAGGATTGATCTTAAGAATGGGAAAACGAGTTTTCATTAGCGCCGATCATGGTTTGGCGGTGATTTATTTTTTGCAAAGTGATGTGATTTCAACCATTTTGGCTGCTGATGTGGAAGTGGTCTTGTTGACAGCTGCCAGCTTGAAGGACAAAATCGAAGAACGTTTTGGGCGGCCGGGTTTGATCATCGAAGATTTACGGTTGGATCAGGCTGATGAATATTTCAAATCCGACGGTGTGCAATGGTGGTTAAATTTCTTCCGCCGAGCCGGGCCTTCGGCTAAAATGAACCTGGAAACGGTGGACAATTACGTCAATTGGGTGCGGACCGAGTCGCGTGGGATACGGCGGCGGATTTTCCCCCTGGTGGAAGCTGGGGTCTGGCTGCTACGCCATGCGCGTTGGGCTCGGAAGGCATTGATCCGCATGCAAGCTCGATACACACCGAATATTTATGGGGATTTATTTGAAAAATACCAGCCCGATGTGGTAATCGCGGCGACCCCCGGTTGGCGCTTGGATCGCTATCTCTTGCGGGAAGCCGCGACCCGCGGGATTCCAACCGCGGCCATCGTCCAGGGTTGGGATAACCCCAGTAGTCATGCGCTGCAAGGTGCGCCCATTGACTGGATCACTTGCTGGTCGGAGCCGCAGAAAGATGAGTTGTTGGTGGGTTCGGATTGGGACCCCACACGCGTGCATATTGGCGGCATCCCCTCGTATGACGGTTATTTCCAGGGCGAATGGCTGCTGTCAAAAGAAGAATATTACGATTTGCACGGCCTGGACCCGGCGCGGAAATTATTGGGGTATGCGTGTAGTTTTGTAACTTATTCGCCGAATATTCAAAATATTGAGGCCCTGGCTAAATTAGTGTACTCTGGTGAGTTGATCGAACCAACTCAATTGCTGGTTCGTTTGCATCCAAACCATTTTACCGATGTCAAACGTTGGGCGCGGGAGCGCGAGCAAGTCCGCGCCTTGGTAAAGGATTACGACCACGTCCATCTGGTCGAGCCGGTGCCCTTGGGGGAAGAATTTGGCTACTATTCGGGTGAAGACATGCCCGAGAAAACTTCGATGATGGCGCATTCGGACATTTTCTTGACGGTTTATTCAACGATGGTGGTTGAGGCTTCCATCCATGAACGGCCGATCATCGCAGTGACAATTAATTCTGAAACTGGCTGGCCAGGCCAATATTCGCTCAAGTTAACCGAAATCGGCAAATGGCCGACACATGGTCGTTTCCGTGCGGCCAACGCGGGGATCGTAGTGGATAACGCCGCTGATCTGAAAGAGGCCCTCAACCGCTATCTAGAAAACCCTGAAGTCGATTTGGACGCTCAGCGCGCCTTTATCCGCCAGGAATGCTCCTATACCGATAGCAGTGCTGGATGCCGAACGGCTGAGTTTTTCCTGTCCATTTTGGATAAAGCAAAGTAATTCGTTCCAATGCTCTGCGTTGGAACGGTGGGTGGGACGTTCTATGTCCCGAAGTAATGGGCGCGGAGCGTCAAGAATAGGGTTACGACGCAGGAACATCGGAACCAGTAGAAGGTAATCATAACAATATAAACCGCGAATAGCGTTAATCTGCACGAATTATTAGCGTAAATTGGCGAGATTAGCGGTTTTTCCCTTTCATGCTAAAAAAGATTGTCCATAGATTTCAACTTGCAGCTAACGTTTTACGATTCGGCGAATTGCCAGCTCAAAAACGGAATCCTATCCCGGCCATAACCTCTGAAGAAGTTGCCGATGCTCGGGAATTTTTCCCGCTGGATAAGTTCTTTATTTTTGGGCACGCGCGCTCGGGAACAACGCTGCTAACTCGGCTGGTGCGCTTGCATCCTGAAGTGCATTGCAATTATCAGGGCCATTTTTTTACTCGCAAACCCCTGCTCAAGGGCATGGTTGACACCCCCGAGATGGAAAGCTGGCTGACCCGCCGGAGTAATCGCTGGAATCATGGGCGGGATTTATCGCCCTTAGTCTTACGCGCGGTGAGCGATTTCATCATGGAACGGGATGCCCGCAAAGTTGGGAAAAGCATCGTGGGTGATAAAAGTCCCAGCGGGTTAATGAATGGGAACGCAGTTAAACTGCTTCATGATGTATATCCCGATGCCAAATTGATCTTCATCGTTCGGGATGGCCGCGATACCGCGCTATCTCATCGCTTCCAACGCTTCATTGATGCGACTCAACATTTGACAAAGGAAGATTGGGCGATCCGGAACGCATTTGCTGAGAATCCGGATCCATTTTTTGCAGGGGATAAGTCAGTGTTTACTCAAAAATCGATCCGGGAAGAAGTGGAAAGCTGGGTTGCGAACTTAACTGAAACTGACCAAATGGGGAAAGAATTGTTTGGGAAATCTTATTTATCGCTGCGTTATGAAGATTTGCTCAAGAATACCAAGTCTGAAATGCAGCAGGTTTGGCGGCTTTTAGGTGTTGAACCCGAATTTGAGGGGATCGATGACGTCATCGCGGCCGAAATGGGTACCAATCTCGATGCCGACTGGCAAAAGGAAAAAGCTAAAGAGATTGCCACACCGCTCCAAAAAGGCAAGGCTGGTTCCTGGCAAGATTTGTTTACAATCCGGGATAAAGCCATTTTCAAAGATTTAGGGGGGCAAATATTGGTAGATTGGAAATATGAAAAGGATAGTAATTGGTAACGAGACCTTGTTTCCCGGTGACCTAATACCTGGTAACTGATACCATTCTCATGAAATTTCTCATCGCCGGATTTGGCTCCATCGGTCGTCGTCACTTTCATAATCTGTTAGCGCTAGATGAGCGGGATATAATTTTCCTCCGTTCGAAGAAAAGCACATTACCGGATGATGAATTGGCGGATTACATCCTTGAGACCGAACTCGAGGCCGCACTCGCCCATCAACCCGACGCGGTGATCATCTCAAATCCGACTGCGCTGCACTTGGACGTCGCTATCCCCACGGCCGAACAGGGTTGTCATCTCTTCCTCGAAAAACCCATCTCCCATAATCTAGACCGGATCGATGAACTCCAAGCCGCCCTCAAACGCGGCGGCGGCCGTGTTTTCGTCGGATTCCAATTCCGTTTCCACCCCGGTCTAGAAATAATTCGGAAAATTGTAGCAAGTAATAACCCACTACCCACCACCCACCCTTCAATTGGCCGCCCCATCTCGGTCCGCGCCCACTGGGGTGAATATCTGCCCAACTGGCACCCCTGGGAAGATTACCGTAAAGGATACAGCGCTCGGCAAGATTTGGGTGGGGGTGTGGTGCTTACATTGTGCCATCCACTCGACTATCTGCGCTGGATATTTGGCGATGTCACTAAACTCTGGGCCTTCACCGCTCAATCCAGCGATTTAGAACTCACGGTGGAAGATACGGCTGAAATTGGGCTGCGCTTTAAAAATGGCATGACGGGCACGGTCCATCTCGATTATTGCCAGCAACCAGCCTCTCATCGACTGGAAATCATCGGAGCTGAAGGTACTATTCGTTGGGATAATGCCGACGGAACAGTTAAAATATCCAACGGGCAAGAGTGGCAAAAATATCCCGTGCCCGAAAATTTTGAGCGCAATGATTTGTTCCTATCTCAGATGAAACACTTTGTTGGTGTTGTGAATGGAATAGATGACCCAATCTGCACACTCGATGATGGCATCAAAGCCCTCGAGTTAGCTTTAGCCGTCCACGAATCATCTCAAACTGAAAAAATTGTAAAGGTCTGAGAGGTCGAATTCGTCTGAAGGGTCTCATTGGTCATCATGACCGCTTAGACAATTTAGACCAGTAAGACCAATCCGACCTTTTGAACTACTGAAGGTAAAGTATGAAAAATATCGAATGTGTACTTATTTCTCCCGAAACGACCATTCGGGATGCGATGGACGTCATTGAAAAAGCCCCGCATTTATGTGGTTTATCGGGAATTGCGATTGTGGCCGATGCTGACCGAAAAATGATCGGTCTGGTCACTGATGGGGATATCCGCTCAGCGATTTTACATGATATCAGTCTGGATGCCCCGGTCTCAAAAATTATGACCAAAGACCCTATCTCCGTGACCAATCAGACCAGCCCGATGCAAATGTATGAAGCGACGATGGCGAAATTGCAGGGCAGTTCCCGGATGTTGGATCAGGCCGCTGGACGAATTGTTGTCACAGATAAAGCCGGAAGGGTTGAAGATGTGGTTTCACTCTTATCACTGCTTCAGGGGGCTGATATTAAAACGAAGAAGATTGCAGTCATCGGTCTGGGGTTTGTGGGTTTGACTTTGGCAGTCGTTCTGGCCGATATTGGCTTTCAGGTGGTGGGGGTGGAGTTGCGGGAAGATGTCCGTGAGATGCTGAAAGAAGGTACTCCGCACTTTTATGAGGCTGGTCTTGCTCATCAACTCCGCTACCATGTTGGTAAGCGTCTGCATATCGCGGCTGACCTCTCCGAACACGATTGTGATGTCTATGTGATTTCTGTGGGGACGCCAGTCAACGACGACCATCAGCCGATCATGGATTTTGTCCACATGGCTTCCCGTCAAATTGCGGCTGTCATGAAACCCGGTGATGTGATCATGCTGCGCTCGACAGTTCCTGTTGGGACGACCCGAAAGGAAGTAATCCCCATTTTGGAATCGGATACTGGTCTAACAGCCGGGAAAGATTTCTCGGTCGTGTTTGCTCCCGAACGGACGGTGGCCGGGAAAGCGATCAAAGAATTACGCACCCTGCCCCAAATTATCGGGGCTACTGACCAAGAAGGGGAAGATATTGCCGCAGCCATCTTCCGCGAGATGACGACTACCATCGTTCGGGTTGAGTCACTCGAAGCGGCCGAAATGGTCAAACTGATTAACAATAGTTTCCGCGATTTGATCTTTTCCTTCTCCAATGAAATCGCCCTCCTCGCCGAACAATGGAACTTGGATGCCTACGACATCATCGATGCCGCCAATGAAGGTTATCCCCGCGATCCGGTGCCAACACCCAGTCCAGGGGTGGGTGGCGTCTGCTTGTACAAAGATCCCCATCTTTTGGCTGCCAGTGCTACCGGGGTCGGTTTGGAACCGCGGCTGTTTGGTCTCAGCCGGGCGGTGAACGACTATATTCCCTTCAGCGTGTATCAAAAATTCCGCCGTTTTTGTGATACTACAAGGAAAAACTTGTCGGAAGTCAAAGTTTTGGTTGTTGGTCTGGCCTTTAAAGGTTGGCCGGAAACCTCAGATATGCGCAATTCGACTGCTCTTGATCTCGTCAACCATCTGAAAGATGAGGGCCTCACCGTTTATGGCTATGATCCGGTCGTCCCTGCCGATGAATTGGCCGCCGCCGGCGTCATACCGGTTTCTCGCGATGAAGGTTTTGCCGACGCCGACGCCGTTTTTGTGATGAACAACCATCCCTCTTACGAGGATTGGGACCTGTACACCCATCTCAAGAAGATGAATACGCCCGGCCTGTTCTTCGATGGCTGGAATCTATTCTCTGGTGATGAAGTGTTACGGATGGATGGAATCAGCTATAGTTCGGTTAGCCAAAATTTGGGCTGGCCGGAATAATTTGTAATAAATTACCACAAAGGACACGAAGGATCACAAAGTTTTTCATCCGTGTTCCTTTGTGATCTTTGTGGTTAGAAAATTTTTGATGGACAAACATTTTTATGCGGTTGTAATGGCAGGGGGACAGGGGACTCGATTATGGCCCCTGAGCCGAAAGTCTCGCCCCAAGCAATTCTTGAAACTAGCCGGTGATGGTCAGAGTCTAATCCAGGCCGCGGTAAAGCGCTCAACCCGAGTTGTAGGTGATATTGAACGCGTTTTAGTTGTCGCGCCCTTAGATCAGGCTGAAATGGTCCGGGTGGAGTTACCCGAATTACCCGCTGCTAACTTGATTCTGGAGCCCGTGGGCCGTAATACGGCCGCAGCGATCGGATTGGCCGCGATTGCTATCCAGCAGCGAGATCCAAAAGCAATAATGGGTGTTTTTCCGGCCGATCATCTTTTTCGAGATAAAGCTCCCTGGATTGCGGCGGTGCAAACTGCGCTAAAAACGGCAGATAGTTCGGATCAGTTGGTGACCATTGGATTGCAGCCGACTTCTCCTTCCCCGAGTTATGGCTATCTCTATCTCGGTGAGCTTTTACCCCACCGCGACTCGCTTCAGATATTCAAAGTTCATCAATTTGTAGAGAAACCCTCCATCACTCTGGCGCAAACCTATTTAGACAGTGGCCGTTATTTGTGGAATACCGGGACTTTTGCCTGGCAGGTTAAGACCATTTTCCAGAGTTTTCAAGCTTGTTTACCCACCCACTTTGCCGGATTCCAGAAAATTATGGCCCAACCGGATTCCTGGAAAATACTCTCAGGTGTTTACCCAACCCTGGAGAATATCTCGATTGATTATGGGGTGATGGAGCGGTCGGCCAATGTGGTGGTCGTAAAAGCGAATTTTGAGCGGATTGATTTGGGGAATTTGTCTAATTTGTCGGAATTGTCGAAATTGTCTGAAGGGTCGAATTGGTCGGAGGATGAAAGTGGGAATGCCTGGGTGGGGAATGGAATGGTGATCGCTGGGCAGAATTCCACGGTTTATGATGAAACGGATGATGGCGTGACCATCGCCTTTGGCCTGGAGCATATAATTGTTGTGCGCCAGAATGATGTGGTTATAGCGTTGCCGAAAAAGGATGCTCATCGAGTTAAGGATTTACTGGCAGAACTTAAATCTAAAGGTTTGGAGCAATATCTATGATGCCAAAATGGGTCATTGTGTTTGATTGGGATGGTACCCTGATCGAATCGTTACCCTTGAAGATCAAAAATGCCGGGCGGTTGTTCGCGGAGACTTTTGGGGTCGCAGCCGAAAATGTAGAGGCTGCCTATCGAGTCCATTCTGGGATTCCGCGGCGCCAGCTTTTTGACGCTATTTGTGCCGACAATGGCCTGCTCGCGCTGACAGATGAGCAGTATGAACCTTTGAGTGCGGCGTTCACGGCCCGTAACCAAGAAGCGGTTTCTAAAGTTCAGGTGGAACCGGTAGTCACCCAAACGCTGGCGGCCCTCTCAGAGATGGGACTGCCCCTCTTCATTTCCACGTCAGCCGCGCCCGATGAAGTGCAATCGGTGGCAAAATCCCTGAAATTGGCAGAATTCTTTACCGAAATTCTCGGATCACAAGGGGATTTCACCAAAGGCCCGGTCCACGTCGAGCACATTCGGCAGCAGTTTCCGGTCGAAAGGCAAAAAATCTGGTTTGTGGGCGATGAACCCAGTGATGTCCGCCTCGGGAAAGCCGCGGGGGTGCGAACAGTTGCCAAGTTGGGCAGCCATCCTCGTAAGCGGCTAGCTGCCGCGGGTCCCGATGTTATTATAGAAACGTTAATTGAATTAATCCCCCTGGTGGAGAGGAGTTAGGAATGCGCACTGTAATTGCAGAATTTTGTCAGAACCATAATGGTGATTTGGCAATTTTGAAAGATATGATTTGGGCTGCGGCCGAGGCCGGGGCGACTTATGCCAAAATCCAATCGATGTTGGCGGCCGACATCCCCAAGCGCGAGCGCTTTGAGAACGGGACCTGGGATGGCGAGGTTCAAACCGCGATCAAGCGTCCGTATCAGGATGAATACGATCGGCTGAAGCCAATGGATGTAACGGATGAACATCATCACTGGTTCATTGAAGAATGTGGCCAAGCTGGGATCAAACCCCTGACAACAATATTCTCCCGTTCCCGTATTCCATTTATCGCCAGCCTGGGGTGGGAGGCGGTTAAAGTCGCCAGTTATGATTGTGGCAGCCTGCCAATGTTGCGAGAACTCAAAGAGCATTTTTCCCATCTCTACATTTCGACCGGGGCAACTTTTGATGAAGAGATCGCCGCCGCGGCGGAACTGCTGGATGATCACAGTTTTTCACTCTTGCACTGCGTGACCATTTACCCCACCCCGCTTGACGAAATGCATCTAGCCCGGTTGGATTATCTCCGTCAATATACCCCCTCGGTGGGATTCAGCGACCACAGTCTGGTAGCCAGGGACGGGATCAAAGCCTCGGTCGCCGCAATGGCCGCTGGGGCCGATGTTGTCGAACGTCATTTCACGGTTCTAAAACCCGATGAGAGTCGCGATGGCCCCGTATCGATCAACCCTGAGCAGCTAAAAGCTTTGGTCGATTTCTCAAAGATGGAAGCATCTGAACTGCTCACCTACGCCAAAAATGAAATCCCCGAATTCGCGGTCATGCAGGGACAGCCAACTCGAGAACTCAGTCATGCCGAGATGCTAAACCGTGACTATTACCGCGGTCGCTTCGCCAGCCGGGTGGGCGATAGTTGGGTCTACAATTGGGAAGAGAAGGGAATTTAACCACGAAGAACACCAAGGGACACGAAGTAAAAACCTTTGTGAAACTTTGTGTCCTTTGTGGTTAGGAAAAACATGAAAATTTTAGGAGTCATTCCTGCCAGGGGCGGTTCTAAATCAGTCCCCCGCAAAAACATCACGCCGTTGTTTGGGCGGCCGTTAATCGCCTACACGATTGCGGCGGCTCAAAATAGCACAAAATTAACCCATTTTTTGGTTTCATCCGATGATGATGAGATCATTGAAGTGGCGCAGAAATATCGTGCGCCGGTACCCTTTGTCCGCCCGGAAGATTTGGCAACGGATCAGGCTCCTACATTGCCGGTGGTGCAGCATGCAATTCAGTGGATGGAAAATGAACACGAAATGCGGTTTGATTATGTGGTCCTGCTCCAGCCAACTACGCCGATGCGGACCGCGGCCGATGTTGACGCGATCATTGAAAAATTGGTGACTACAGGAGCTGATTCAGTCGTCAGTGTTTGTGATGTGGACGCCTATCATCCCGCTCGGATGCGCCGGATTGTGGACGACCAACTCGTCGAACTGCCTATCAAAGAACCCAAAGAAATGGCCCGTCGTCAAGATTTAGAGCCGATTTACATTCGCAACGGCGCGGTCTATGCTGTCCGTCGGGATGTGGTGATGAAGCAGAACTCGATGATCGGGCAGATCACTCGTCCCCATGTGATGCCGGTGGAGCAATCGGTTAATATTGACAGTCCGATGGATATGTTGCTGGCGCAGTATTTGATGCAGGTGGAAGATTACGAACACATACCGAAATTGTGAATTGCGAATGATGAATGGTAAATTACGAATTCTCTTAGCAGAAAAGTCAAGTTTTAGCGACCGCGGGATAGCAGCACTGGGGGAGTTGGGGGCGGTGGATGCGTTTGATTTAAGCCAGGACGAATTGCAGGCACGTATCCCTAATTATGATGTCCTGGTGCTGCGGTTAGGGCTGCAGGTGAATACGGATGTTATTGACGCCGCCCCCAATCTCAAATTTGTAGTGACCCCCACTACCGGGCTAGATCATATTGATTTAGAGGCAGCTAACCTAAAGGGAATCCAAGTTCTCTCGCTTAAAGGGGAGCGTGAATTTTTAGATCAGGTTCCGTCAACCGCGGAGCACACGTTCGCCTTGATGATGGTCCTCTTGCGAAAAATCCCATCATCCTTTGACGCGGTTAAAGACTATCAGTGGCGACGAGATGTGTTCCGGGGGCATGAACTGGATGGAAAGATTATCGGATTAATCGGCTGTGGTAGGTTGGGGACCATGATGGCGCGTTATTGTTTGGCGTTTGGGATGCGGGTTTTGGTTTATGACCCCTATCAGGAGAATTTGCCCGAGGGGATTGAGCAGGTTGAGACCCTCAAGGATTTACTTTCAACCAGTGACATCGTTTCTCTCCATGTGCATCTGAACGAGGAAACGCGTGAAATGATTTCAGAGGCTGAATTCGGCCAAATGAAACCAGGATCGGTATTGATAAACACTGCCCGCGGAGCAGTCGTGAATGAGACAGCTTTATTACAAGCGCTAGAATATAAGCATTTGGCTGGCGCTGCTGTCGATGTAGTCTGTGACGAACATCAGATAGAAATAGAAAAAACTCATCCACTGATTGATTTTGCGCGTAGACATGATAATATTATTATCACACCCCACATTGGCGGGGCAACTTTTGAAGCAGTCGAGAAAGCAGATTTATTCGTAATTGATA
>CAYVQU010000127.1:0-15249 GCA_964453155.1 uncultured Anaerolineales bacterium
GCTCCCTACAAGAACACCGCAAAAACAATAACAGCAATAAGATAAGCTCCCAACCCTGGCACGCTGGTTCCTTTTGCCTGGGTTTGTACAGTAGTCCAGATTTTGAGTCCCGCCTGTCTTCCGAAATAGTCCAAGGCCAAGCCAACATGCCAGATCAGGATACCCAAACCAATGCTGAACAGCATCTCCCATTCCGGAAACCAGATCAACAAATATAACCCCGCGAGAGAATCAGCAGCCCCCAACCAACCCAACTCCCACAACCCATAAAGAATCAGCCACCCAATCAACAGAGGATACACTTCGGGAAAATATATTAGCCCAAATGCTACCCCAACTACAGCAATAATTCGCCAGCGGGTTAATATATGGGTAGCCATTAAAGAGGTTCCCAGTAGGATTGCAATCACCCAATCTCCCAATAAAACCAGATAGACCAATCCCAATAACAAAGGAATCCAAGAAAACCAGCGCGGTATCTCCCGGTCCCGAAAATCCCACATCGTCTCAATAAATAACCAGGAAAACAACAAAGGGATAACGGTGTGTTGTGTTGGGGTTAGCATCATAATCTCACGGCAATCCATGGACCGGATACCAGGACACATACCAGGTCACTGCAACACTTTGGGCCGTCCAGCCTAGACTGTCTACCGTCTCAGCCCAGGCCGACCATTGGCCTTCAGTGTCAACACCAAAATATTCTGCACTCGCTCGATTGGCATTCAAGATGAAAGGATTGTTGTCTTCCAAATCATAGGTCGTGCTAGTCCCATCAGGTTTCTCGACCCGAATATAAACTGAGTAGGGTGGTGTTCCACCAGTCACCGATCCCCGCAAGATTTGCGTAGGCTGTTCGAGCGCGGGAGCCATGTAGAGCAAGGCGCCATAGTCGGCTTGCAAATCAACCATCAAGGGCTCTGGTGTTTGAGTGGGGGTTCCGGTGGGTGTCCCTGGTACCGGTGTTGGTGAAGCCGTGGGGGTTCTGGTCGGAGTGCGGGTTGGCGTCCCAATCGGGGTCTGGGTCGCGGTAATCGGAGTAGGTGTCGCGGCAATATCTGTAGGATTGGGTCCAGGGGTACGGGTTGCTGGCGGGCGGGTCGGTGTTGGCGGTGGCCCAGAACCACAGCAATTGGTACGGGCAGAATTACCAACTCGCTGGCACCCCGTCAAGACATCCTGGTATCCCCACAAAACATAGCAGGTGGACCAATGCCCTTCCGTGCATTCTCGCACCCGCACCCGTTCTTCATGGCAAACTTGCCTGTTCTCACAAACCCGTTCATACCAACAATAGTAGTTGCCATAACACACTAACTGGTCATAACAAACCTGTTCCCACTCACAGACATACTCCCATTGCCAGACCCAGCTACATTCCTCATCGATCCAACAAGAAACCCACTGCCAAATCTCTTGCCGAACATAGGAGCCTTCACAATCGCCCTGATCGTAGAAGGCCTCACAGCCCCCATTGCAGCCCACACTCTGGCGATCCCATTTAGCTGCACAGCCCCAGGAACGCATATCACAACCAGAGACGATATCGATCACAGTACTGCCCAGACAGCAATTGCTGGCGCAATACTGGCTGCCAGAACCGCACCCGGCAAACACGACACAACCCGTCGAGAAGAACTGCCAGACCAGCGTAATTGCGAACACGGTCAATACGCTGCCAAGAATCAACCAGAAACGTGTAGGTTTACGCTTCTTCATGGCAACAATTCCCCTGGACATATTTCCAGAACGCTTCCCTGAGGATTAAAGACCCAGCCGTAGACCAGGTCGGTCGAGAATTTGCCACCCGATATCAATTCGTTACTTTCCCAACCCAGTTCTTCTTCGATGAGTAGGCCGATTTCGCAGGGAATATTGAAGAAACCGGACACCTGGTCGTGATAACAGCGTTCCCAGGCCACACCGTCCGATTCCACAAATCCGTCGCTGATGAAGATCTCGAAGAACTGGCCGGAGATATGCATGATTTCAAGGACATCTTGACGATCAAAGAGTCCGCCCACAAATGAGACATAATTCTGCTGTCCCAGGCGTTCGGTGGTTACCCCGGTAGCCATCCAGATGGTTTGTAACTGCCCTTCGCGACCAAAATAGTAGAGCTGCACCAGGTCGATTTCATAAAAGCTGTTTGGACTGCTACCTCGAGCTTTCAAGGCGCTGGTTTCTCCTGAAGAAATCCCATAAAAGACGAGTTCCGGTGGATTATCCCCATTGTCTCGATATTGGATACCGCGTTGATCTTCTGGAACCGATTTTCCCAAAACGCGTTCAATGTCTACGAAATCCTGGCAAGGTTCCACCACAGGCAATTCAGCAATCCCCGCCACAAGTGGCGCTGTCTCCCAATTGGCGATCCGGGCCAACGCGGCAGTATAAGATTCATAGGTGATTTCAGCATCATCCGGCAGAATCAGCTTGAAGTCATAGGTTTCGCCCTGTTCGTCGGATAGACAATCTGGAAAAAAACCGTCTTCAGCGTCCAGATCATCAGTCAGGGGAAAGGCACAGCCCAGGAAAATTTCGATAGACTCTCCGGGCAATATTTCCATGTCACTGCCCAGCCAGGTACCCAGGGTGACGTTTTCCCCAGGCTGGAGTACCAGCGGGGTTTGAGCTAGAATTTTCTTAAACGCCGGATTCAGATGGGGATAATATCCATTGCTGCTGAAGGCCAGCCCAGCTTTGAAGAAGGGGGTGAAGTTGATCACGTTGGCAAAATCATCTTGGGGCATATCGCCAATCATCAGATGACCAATCTCGGGTAGCAGGAACCGGGGTTCGTTAGCGTGGTTGGTAATCTCGAATCCCAAGAAAATGGCCGATTCTGCTGTATCGAAAAGACCAGAGCGATCCCTGATCTCTGGAATGGTTTCTACCGGTGCAGAAAGAAGTCGCTCCAGGCGCACTTCGACCCCGCCGTGGGTGATCGATGCCTGGGAAGTGATGTTCAAACCCAAAGCCTGGTCGGTATTGAAGTCAACCGGTTCACCATCGCCAAAATCGATATCAACAATGGTCATATAGCGTTGAGTAGGTGAACCATAACATATCATGCCCTTTGGGTACTCTCTGTAATGCGTGTTCGGGCAGGCAAAGAGCCATTGGATGGTATCAATAGCATCGAGATGAAAATCGTCCAACCCTACCCGCAAGAAGCGTTGTTTGGTTTCACCTATAGAGACAACCGGATCACCAATACCTGGACTCAACACCATCCCATCCGGGGTGATTGTGTGATAATTGGCCAGCCGGACGACTTCAAACTGCTCCCCGCCAACATCCCCAAAGACCATCAAAGACCAGGGGGAACTTTCAATCAAATCAATATCCGTGGTATTGGTCAGGGTATAGGCCATCTCTACGATCACCTTTTTATCCCACAACGCCGGTTGGTCCAGATAGGTTTCCACAAATACAACTTCCCGATCCAGGATACGGATTTCATCGATGACAATCTCCAACCCCTGGCTATTGTGCGAAACCAGGATGTCATCACGTTCAAACACCAAACCGCTTTGGTGTGAGTCACTCAACTGAATAGGCGTCACTGTCTTTGAAGCGGTGATGGTTTCAAGATTGGATGTGGCCGTAACGGTCAAGGTTTGCGTTGGCTTAGAGATGGTTGTTTGTGTATCTGTCGAAAGCAGGTTCGGGTTAACGATCGCGGTACTGGTCATTCGGGGAGGGGGTTGGGCTGGCGTATTTACAGATCGACAGCCCACCAAGAAAATGCTCACCAGGAATAATGCAACCCAACCGAAATATCTGTACTTTTTATGATGTGTGTTCATAGACCCTCCCTAAGGTTCAAACGGAGTCAACAAGGTTTTGGCCATCCAACCCTCGATCTCATCCAGGGTGCGGACTTTTAACCAGACATAATCGCCTGATTGAACGCTTTCGCCCAATAAGACCAAAGGGGACCCATGTCCCAGCCAGGTTAAGGCTTTGCCTTGTGGATCGGCACGCAGGTAAGTGCCAGTTTCAACATTCACCCTGGCCAGGTCACCAAATGGGATTGGGTAGAGAAGGCTTTCAGCCATCCAGCCATTCGTACACCCACTCCGGTAACAGATCATCACCCACAGCCAGGTGTGTCCAGCGGCCTTTTCAGTTTGGGATAACCATTCAACTACGCTGCCGTTTTCCAGTTGGACCAGGATGCGGCCATTCGGCGTTTCCCGGATATTGCCACCATCGAAATCGGGTGCCCAGACCAGATACGTTGGACGGGGTGTCACTGTAAAGGTGGGGGTTGGCGAGGCCGTCTGGGTGGGAGTATCCGTGGGAATGGGTGACGGCGTATGGGTGGGCATCTCGGTTGCTGTCGCGGTGGGTTGGACCGTAGCAGTTAGTGTCGGTGTGCTGGATGCCGTTGCAGTGACCAGAGATTCCAGGGTGATCGTGCTTTGGACCACAGCAAAGGCAGCTTGTTCGGGCCGGGTCAGAAACAGGCCAGCTACCAACCCGAAGACCAGGCCAGTCAAGAGTAATAGGCCGCGATGATCTAGGAAGAAGTGCCTTTCAATAGGCTTCATGGAGAAAATCCTTATGCTGAATCCGAGGGCTCTCAACCGGACGTAATTCAGGGGGCAAAGCTAGCATCACGTGCCAGAACAGAAATCGATACAGGGGATAATTCTTGGAAGGATAGGAACCTGCGATCAACTGGTTGCTGCCCACCCAGGCCTGCTGGTCGATCTGTTCGGCAATCCGGCAGAAGGTCGTATCGCAAAAAGACCAGTCAACGTGATCGGCAAAGACATGCGACCCTTGCAAGAAAACATAGACATGGGTGCCTGGCTGGTAGATGCGCAAAGCCATTGCCTGATCGTAATAATCGGGTCCGGTGGGTAGATATTCCTGGTTCCAGAGCACTGTACCTACTGCTACCCACAGGGACACTACTCTCCCCAGATCCCAGAAGGTCACTTCGACCAGATCGAAACTACTCCGCATCCAGGGGATGGTGCAGGTGGCGGTCACCAGGCCATAAAAACCCCAAATCGGTTGCTTGCCGCGATCATCAAACTGCATCTTCCCAGCGGGAACGTCTTCGGATGAAACCGTAATACCCGCCCAGTTCTGACAAAGTTTCAAAGGAATCCTTTCGCCGGGGGTTATTTCCTGCGCTTGAACTGGATTTGCCAGGAATAGGCTTTGTAAAAAAATCAGGCCCAATAAAAAATATCGTTTCATCGGAACCTACGGCGCGCACACGTTTTCAGGTTGGGCGACGGCTGCAGATGCAAAGGCATGCACTGGAACGGTAGGCCGCCCGACCAAAGAGAGTAAGAAAGTGGACACCGGAAAGGAGAAATACACCCCGACTGCCGGTTCATCACTGGACCAATTTCCCAAACCGCTCCCCAACCGAATGGGGCGGGGTGGATAATCGCTCATGGTGCCACCGTCGACACCTTCGATAACGCGTACATCGAAGGTGTATGTCTCCAACTCTCGGTACGTTGCCGCTGCGTTGACATACTGAACCGCAACATTTTGAGCGACGGTGGTTTTCAAGAGAACCGGAGCAGGACCGTCGCAATCGCCGCTGGCAACCGTGACACCGGACCAATCGCGCCCTATCGAAACCCCGGCCAGAGCCGCCTGCTGCGCTACCTGGTAACCCCAATTCCGAGCTTCAAAGAGCATATAAACGTCCACCAGAGCGGTTGTTATTGAGATAAAGATCAACAAGACGAGTAAGGCAAGAATGGTGATCTGGCCACGCTCGTATTTTGCTGGGGTGCTAGGGTGTCCGGATGATGGGGAGCAGGTTCCCATTTTTCCGCACTCCCACTCTCCCCTCCCCCCCTGCTCCCTTTCACTCTTGCTCAACATCATGGATATCGCTCCACCAGACTGCGGTGGGAAACCCGGATGGTGATAGGGATGCCGCCAATAATAGGAATATCAGGAGTGTAGGTCACGGTCGATTGCAGTCGAAAGGGGGACCCAAAAGCTAAAGCATTGAGCGCCGCCGGTGTGATCTCGGCCCCGTTATCGTTGTAGATTTTGACGATGGGCGCGCTGACCGACCCGCCACCCAGAACATTTGTGTTTAGAGACGATTGGATCGCACTCATTGCCCAACCCCAATTTTCTGGTTCCAGGCTCAATCCCCGGGCCGCGATGAAGGTGCCACTTTCCAAAGACTGACGAATGTCTACACCCCGCGATAATTCGATTCCGCCAAATACCAGCGGAATCAGAATCAGCAAGGCCAGCAGGAGTTCGAGCACGCTCTGACCGCGTTCAAGTTGGGTTCCTTTAGGAGTGGACTCCGCGCGCGTTTGTTGGTTAGCAGGCTGCGTTGGGCAATGTTTTTGATGGTCATTCGTCAGTCCAATTTTGGGAGCAAAACGCCGAACAAGCCATTTCAGCAATTCAATTAGCCCGTGTAGTATCAGCGCGACCAATCCCCAAAATACCAGACTAACAACTAAGGAACTAAGAGCCAAGATCCACATTGATTGCTTCCAGTTTCAGGGCAATGGATTGGGCTACGGCATACAGGGCAGTGCCCAAGACTGCAACCACAATCGCGCCAACGATGATGTATTCCAGGGCAGCTTCGCCCCGGTGGTGTTCAGATCGCAACATAATTTCACGAAGAAAATGAGATATTGGGGGCAGTTGCCTGCCCCCGATTGATATAGGCGTGGCCGCTGGGACCACGATCGGCTAAGGACTCGCCGGCACATTGATGCCGGAGATCC
This sequence comes from uncultured Anaerolineales bacterium, assembly GCA_964453155.1. GTDB lineage: Bacteria > Chloroflexota > Anaerolineae > Anaerolineales > UBA11858 > CAYVQU01. Next base: position 6,744 of record CAYVQU010000127.1, read on the forward strand.
AATTCGCCACGTTACTGCCTTCATCGCTAGCCGACTGGACGATCGACCAGATCGCGACGCCGAGTACGGCCAGGGCAATGGCGCCCATGACGATGTACTCCAGCATCGATTCACCGCGGTGTTCGGCCTTTCGAAGCATACGCATCACCTCCTTTCAAATTAGCTGTCAGTGGTTAGCCGATAGCTGTTAGCGGAAAGCAACTAGCTGGAAACGAACTGCTAACGGCTATCCGCTAATTGCTATCTGCTCCTAAAACCCCATGCCTTGCAAACTGGCGATCAAACGGGCTGCCAGGGGGAAGACCAGAACGAAGAGTGCAGGCATTAGCAGGGCGGGGAAAGCTATCAGGATCAGCCGGGAAGGAATCTTCTGTAGCTGCTCACGGGAGACGGTTTTCATCTCTTGCTGTAAACTCTCCATCACCTGGCGCAGGGCTTGATCGAGATCAAGGGTGCCTTCTTGAGCCGCGTTCGTCCGGGCAACCAGATCACTCAAGAAGGGTAGGGCAGGAACATCCTCGTCCAATTTTTTCAGAACTGTCATCCCGTTGGCACCCAAACCCGTGTCCAGATAGTTCTGGAGGGCGCAGGCGATAGGGTTTGCCTGATTCCCAGCCACATCCTGCAAGGCCAGGAGCAGGGTGCCGCGCAGGGTCAGGCGGACCCGCAAATCCAGCATGAACTGCCAGACATCCTGCATCAGGCGGCGCTGGCGATAGCGGGTCAGCCACATCCGGAAGAGGAAGGGCAAGAGTGCTAGAAGCAAGGCCCAGAACTGGCGGGTGGGCAGGTAAATGCTGATCGAAAGGACCGCGCCGCCCAGATAGATCGCCACCCAGGGAATGTGATCGAGGCCCAATAAGGCGGCCATCGAAGCCGATGCCCGGGTTTCGGTACTGGCTGGTGCCTGGCGGTCGTAACTGCGCAGCAAATTGAAACGCGTCCGCCGGGGCAAGCTGAACAGCTGGATCAGGCCAGCCAGCAAGACGTAGGCCAAGGTGGCAAACCCCAATCCGTACCCCAGGATCGAGACCCAGAAGGTCCAATTGGATATCGTTTCGTTGAAAACGGAGGTGTTCATTTCTACCTGACCTTCACCGGGAAAAACCGCCAGGCCCAGATCGAGAAGGGCAAGACGAGAAATATTGAAACTGCGATTTTGATCCAGATTTCCACATCAAATCTCCAGGAGTTGGATTTCAGATTCGATATACAAACTGCCCAAGACGCCCAGCCCGGCTGCTGCCCAAAAGATGACCAAATGGCTGAAGCTGTTCTCGAAATACACCCGCCAACTGGTGGCTGTGCTCACGAAAATCAGCGCGCCAGCCAATACAGCCTGCAATACCCGGGCCGTGCTGCGGATCAGGGTCAGGCTCTGGCGACTGAGATTGTGGAGTTCCCGCCGCCCTTCGACATCGCCGCGCAGCATTTCTAGTGTGTCCTGGAAAATGGCCGGGGTGGTCTGCTGGGCATGCGCTAGGATGACGGCAAACTGCTGCAGGCTGGGCACCGGCAGCTGCTCGAATGGTTTCACAGCCCTACCAACCGGCTGGTTGAGGTGAATCCGGCGGATGACATCGGCCGCCGTCTGCCGGACTTCGCCCTCCGGCAGCTGTTGGTGGGCCGCTTGCAAGGCCTGGCCGACCGAACGGACCAGCGGGTATCTGGTCGCAAACTGCAGGATCAAATCGCCCGTCCGCCGGTTCAGCCGGGCCAGGCGCTGCTGCCGCTGCTGGGATCGATACAGCACCCCGGCGATCTGCACAATCACGAGCAGGACTGGGGAAAGCATCGGATCGAAGGCCAGCAGGGCAGCCAGCGCGCTTGAGATGGCCCAAAAATAAGGAGAAAACAAAAATAAACGTAAATTTAGTGACCGCTGGCCGGATTCCGCCGCCTGTATTTCTGGCTCCGTTTGGAGTCCTGCCAGGCGGTAAACGGCACCCGGTTGGAAGCGACGCTTGAGCCAGCCGATCCCGCCCAAGCCGAGATCAATCAGGATGTGCAGGCTGAGAGAAACCAGGGTGGTGATCCCCACCGCAGCCAGGGCGGTCGCCAACCAGAAGTAGATTTCCAATTTCATAGGGTTTTCCAGGCCTGAAGGATGGGGTCTTTGGGTTGTCCTTTCCAACCGGAGTAGAGTTGGGTAAGTTGATATTCGCCGTGGTCATCCAATCCCTGGAGGCGGGTGATGTCGGCCACAAAGCGGTACACACCCTCGGGTGTGCGGACCCGGCCCATGTGAACGACGATGTCCACACCGGCAGCTACCATCTGGCGGACAGCAGTCAGGCCCAGTTCGGGCTGGTCGCCCAGGGCCAATTGCTCCAGACGACCGAGCGCTGAACGGACATCGAAGCCGTGAATGGTAGCGTAGGCTCTGCGGCCCAAGTTGGCAGCTTTGAGAAACTGCATCGCTTCACCCCGGGAGACAATCTCGCCCAGGATGATGGCACCAGGGTTGGCCCGGGTATAGATCACGTTCAGGACCCAATCCATCGTGGCAGTGGGTTCTTCGCCAGGCCGATTTTCGGAAGGAGCAATCGCCCGCATTTGATAGAGATTTTGGGAGAGTTGTAGTTCCCGGAAGGTCTCCAAGACTGCTACCGGAACGTCAGCGGGGATATATTGGCTGATATGGTTGAGCAGGGTGGTCTTGCCGGATGAGAACTCTCCGGCGATCAGGATATTGCCAGCCTGAGCCGCGACCAGCCAGGCCAGGAAACGTTCGGGAGAACCCTGGTCTTTTTCAGACGGGACTAGGGCAACGGCCATGTTCAAATTGACATCCAGGATATCGTCCAGGCTCCCACTGATCTGGGGCGCATATTGTCCAAAAGCCCCCAGATTGCGCAGGGAATGGCTGGCTTTCTCGCCAAAAAGACGTACATTGATGGCCGGAGCATCCATCAGAGGTGGCAGCATCCCGGTGAAACGCTGGCCGCCCGGCAGGTCCACCAAAACGGCTGGATGGCGCGGGGTCAGGCGCTGGCCGGAACGCTCCGAGACTCTCCGGATCAGGTCTTCCCAGTATGCCTCGGGAGCTAAATCACCCAAGCGTTCGAGTTGGCCGCGGCGTTCGACCGAAACTTCCCGGCCGCGGACGTAGACTTCTTCGACCTCCGGATCCCGCAGGAAGGGTTGCAGTAGCCCCACTCCGGAAAGTGCATCGGCAATCCGCAAACTGGCGGCCTCTAACTCCACCGGGTTAACCTGGCGCATCAACACCTGGCGGACCTGGTCTTGAAACCGGCGCTGGATGCCCGGATCGGTATCCCGCCAGTCAGGGATCACAACCGATCGAGAGAAAAGCTTCTCCCGGACTTTCTCCAGTAGGGGTAGGTCGGCAGTGCGTAATGCGTATGTATTCGTTGAAAGGTTCATGATTTTTAGTAAGCTGTCAGCTAACAGCTAACCGCTCTCGGCTAAGGAGTCGCCAGCGTGATCCACAATTGGTTGTTGCCTACCGTCGTTATGGCTTGTGCTTCCAAGATTTCCTGAATGGTGTCTGGTGGTGCAGCTAAAACCAGGATTTGCAGCGGCAGGGTTTCTTCGTCCGTCTCGGTCTCCGAAACACCTTCATCGGACAGCACCTGGACGACCGGCACAGTAGCGATCAAGTCGACTTGAGTAACAGGTTGATTTAGAGGCAATTCCAGCGTGTCGGTCATCACTTTTCCAGGAGCGAAATCCAGTTGTTCCTCCCAGGCAGTTAGGTGATAGACATTGACCCGATCCCCAATCTTGATCTGGCCGCCCACCGCCATCTCGGGGGTTACGGGTAGGGAGATCACTTCCAAATTGGGATCGGCCAGCCGGTATTCGCTAGACACCGCAACCAGCTTGTGGGGCACCGGCAATCCGGCAACCAGATGAGAGGTAGCGATCTTGCCGGTCAGATGTTCGGGTTGGGTGGCATAATCGCCTTGCTGAGCCACCAACGCCCGTGGGAATGAACGCCAGGCCAGCATTTCATCTGTGAGTATGATGTATGGCTCGATATCCTGTTGTGGTACTGGCAAGTTGACCGTCACCACACTTTCTAGATAAGTTGTGCGCCCATACCAAGCACCGCCAATCCCAGCTGTGAGGGCAATCAGGCCCAAAAAGATTTGGAGAATGCGTTTCATCGTTTACCCCCTTGTTTGGCTTGTTTTTCCCAGCCGGGATACAGTCGCGCCAACAAGGGATCAGCCAATTGGGGGGTATATCGTAGGGCATGGCGTTCATCGAAAGATAGACTGATATCTACCTGGCCTTTCAGAGCGATTTTTTCACCCACTGAACGAACTTTGTTCAAAATCAAATGAATCCGGGGTTGGGGGTCAAGGGCTTCCAGGGAAACCTGCAAATCCTGCAACAGGCTTTCAGTTTGGGCCAAAGCATCCGGACGGGGATCGGTCACGACCAGAATATCGGTGGCCCGGTTGAGCAGGTGGGGCCACAGACCATAGCCCGGAAAAGCATCGATCACAGTCAGGGTGTGGCTTTGGATGATCTCGTCTAATACCGCCGAAGTGCGCTCAATTTCCCCAGCCAGAACCCCAGCAGCCCGGCCATCGAGTGGATAGAGATCAACGTCGTGCCATTGTTCTGGCTGAGAACCTTGGGTGATAACTTCATACAATGACGGTCTTTCGCCCCCCAACCGGGCATTGAAGGCGCTTCCGCCCAGCCCAATTTCGAGCAGGGCAGTGCCCAGTCCGCTGATTGATTTGAACTGCTTCGTCATGGCCATTGCCAAGGTGGTTTTGCCCACTCCGCCACAGTAGTTTGCGATCAGAATGGTTCGGGCAGTCAAGAAGCGGATGGCCGTTTTCGTTCCGGTTTTGAGTAGGGCCGTACTGACGATCTGTTCCTGTTCTTGTAAAAAAGTGGTTCCACACACCACCGGAATACCAACGGCCTGGACCGATTCCAGGCTGGCAGTCAGTGCCGCGCGGGAAAAATCTGGGGTTTCGACCAAATCAAGTGGATCAATCACCATCAACACTGGATGATGCGCAAGTGCATCCAGAACGCCGCGGGTTGTGACCGCTTCTTGTGTCTGGAAGATGTCATCGGGAATGGCTGCATAGACTCCTGGATTCCGGCTGGCGACTAGCAGGGTGGGAAGGGTGGTTTTACGTTTGAAGATTTTCATGGTTTGATATTCATCACTATTCGTTAGAATGATCCCAAAAAAGGGGCAATGATTGAAAAGACCAGTCCAAGAACGGCCAATATGCCGAACAACCCACTCCGTTGGCGCACCAAAGCTGCTCTGGCTTCGGTGTCCTCAACCACCGAACGATGGACCGCGTCTCGCAAGGCCTGGACGCTGCTGAGCAAGGGCCGGTTGGTGCGAAAGAAATCTTCCACATCCCGCAAGAACAGCTGGGCTTCGATGTCTTTGGAATCTGGGAGATGGGCTCGGGTAGTGTGAATCGAATCTTCGAAGCCTTCCACGCCCATCCGAGCAACCAGCAAACCCATCAGATTACAAAACGGACCGCCCACATTGGCTGCTCTGCGCAGGGCTTCTTGCACCCCTACGCCAGCATTGAGCAGTGACCCTAGAACCGACAGCCCGATCAGCATATTGTTCCGCAGGGCTTCGGCTCGTTTTTTTGCAACCTGCTTCAGATTGACATAGGGTCGGCGGAGGCCGAGGAAAATGAAAACTGCGGCGACTGGGGCGGCGGCGATGGGCATTTCTAAAGTCACCAGCGCGCCAGCTAACCCGGCCCCGATTACCAAATAGCGAATAAAGATTTGCATCGACGCTGCGTAGAAAGCACCCGGGGTGCTGTATGGGTAGCCGGCCCGTCGTAGCTGACTGATGACATCGGCTTTGTCTTTGGCACTTTCAGGATCAAAACGATTGGGGGCAATGGCGACAACCAGCGCAGAAAGGATCGAACGCCGGTACGGGGGTTGTGCTCCGCTTTCGAATTGAATTCCGTCCAGGCGGTTGTGCCTACCAAAGCCTGAAAAGGCAATTTGTATACTGGAAGCTAGTTCAAATGCCAGAACGCTGGCACTGAGAGCCGCAATGAAGATCAGAAGGTTCATAATCCCCCCGCTGGGTTTTTCTCAATTTGATGGATGTTTTCAAGGATACGGTACATGTTGGCTTATTAATGTTGGCATTCGATAGGTTTGCTAGCGCATGATTTACATTACGCGCTCAACCTTGCGGCTGTGAGTTTCTAAATGTCAACACAGCCTAATGTACCAATTTCAGAAATCTGTCGCTGGGATCGCGTCCTATTTATCCCCCTTTCTGGGGTGATAAGTCCGATAATTTTTTTAAAATGCTTTTGCCTTCCCCCATTTCATTTAAAAATTTTCTCCTCAAAAAAACTATGAGCCGATCAGCGTTCGAGTCGCAGATGGGGTACCTAACGAGACCCAACCCGAACAGATTTCACAGTCTATAGATGAGTTTCTTGAGATAGTTACCTTCGATCAAAGCAAAAAACGCCAAGAACTGCTTCATGACTTGTGAGCGAGTGTGCGGGATGATTTCTTTATAGTTTCCCAACAATTTCATGCTGGCATTTTTGTCAACCGGGATATCACCGTGCAGGCGGCTGCCGAAGCAACTGGATATAACATTCAGTACTTGGGTTACTAATCGAAGTCTTGTAGCGGAAATGGTTTCGGGAATTGGCGCGACTGGGCAGGCGGGGGGATAACTTGTTAGGCGGAAATTTTTCGTTCACACCTACTAAACTGAGGAAATTAATGGTTTTGAACCACTTTAAATGCCCGTTGGTAAGTATTTTAACGATAGTCCTAACGAGATTGAAAGCAAGATAAGTTGGAGAAAAAAATGAACAAGGGATATGAAGTTAAAAATCTGGGCGGGTTGATAATCATCTTTGTTCTAATGATTCTTATAGCGGGATGTTCACAGTCAGCAGAGCCTTGTCCAATACAACCACCGGCTGATTTATCTACGGCTCTTTCCTATGCTAAAGATGACCAACTTCCCTTCCAGTTTCCACTAGATGAGCTTGGTAATGATAATGTGCGCCCATCCCCGGCAATTTTCTGTACACATGGCTGTAACCAGAAAGAATGCGAATATCATGCCGCTGAAGATTATCACTTACCCGCCGGAACACCCGTTTATGCCATCGCCGACGGATCCATAAGTTTCTCGGGACCGATGGGCGGCTATGGCTGGCTGATCATCATCGATCACCCGCAAGCCAATATATACTCCTTGTATGGCCATCTGAGTCCCAGTCGGTGGCGATTAGAATCAGGGCAGGTAGAAAAGGGAGACTTAATCGCTTATCTGGGCGATCCAGATGAAAATGGTGGTAGTCCCGAACGCCCCCTTGTAACCCATCTTCACTTTGGAATCCGGGTAGGTCAGAAAAATGATTATCCCGGAATGGGAGAATGGCGGTGGCAAGCTGGCTGGATCAAACCTTGTCCCAAAGATTTAGGCTGGATGAATCCCTCAGAAGTGATAACCAGTCAAGATATTCATATTGGCGAACAGCACAAACCAACCGCGGGATTTTTAGCCAAATGGTGGTTTGATATTTTGTTTTCCGGCATATACATTATTGGTGGCGTATGCACGTTGATATATGCCGAAGCTAAAAAGAAACCACTGGCTATCGTTGCCTCTGGAATTGTGTTCTCGATAGCGGCGTGGGTTTTTACGGATAAGGGCGTGATATTAAACTATGTGCTTATAGTATTGGCTGCACTACTCCTTCCTCTTGGCATATATAAACTAATTCGCGGCAGAATGAAGAAATCACAGGTTGAATAAAACCTAGAACACCATCTCATTGAGGAAAAATGAAACAGCATAGAACTAGAATACTTGTCTTTTGTCTCGGTCTTTTTGGACTGCTCTTGTGCGTTCAATTCTCCTCTGGCGAGAATCCATCTTCTCATTCTGCAATTGGGGAGTAAATTCAACCAGTCCATGATTTTATCTTACCCGATATGGGGTGTACGGTCATTTATGCGTCTGATGGCGAGATCATTTTAGGTGGCAATAACGAGGATTACAACCTGCCATTCACAATGGCCTGGTTCCTGCCGCCTGAGGATGGGAAATTCGGGCGGGTCTATTTTGGATACGAAGGGTTCATCTGGGGCGGTGGGATGAACGATCAGGGGTTATTTTTCGATGCGCTAGCCGTTGACCAACCGATGGCTGCAAATCGCGAGGGAAAGACGCGTTATGCAGGCTCGCTTCCTGATAAAGCCATGACCGAATGCGGGACAGTTGATTGTGTCATCGCAGTCTTCTCGCAATACTATACCTACGATACCTGGTACCATCAATTCATGTTTGGAGATGCGCATGGAAATTCCGTCATCATCGATGCAAACAATTTTTTGCGCAACGAGAAAAATTACCAGGTTGCTACCAATTTTTGCCAGTCTACCACTGGTGCGCCCTCCTGTGACCGGTAGCATACCGCCACTAACCTGTTTGAATCTGCGGATGAGTTTTCAGTGGAATTCATTCGAGATATCCTGGATG